>JAJYCH010000167.1 GCA_021778575.1 Planctomycetota bacterium | reverse complement strand
GGCGTGTGTCAGTCGGCCAGCCGCGTGATGTGGGGCATCCGGTTCAGGATGTCCTTGCCGAGAATCTCGATTCTCGTGTAGCCGGCGTCGCGAAGCATCGCGATCAGGTCGGCTTCGAGCGGCCAGAACGAGAACGGCGACGTTCCGCTGATCGGGTCGCTCCGACCTCCTTCGCGGTACTCCATACCTCGGTACGTCTTGTCGCCCTCACGGCGCTGGGCCTCGTGAAACACCTGGGGAATGTAGCGGCGGGACTCGGCGGGCTCGACGTAGTGGGTTCCAAGAAAGAGGCGCTGGCCTTCCTGACGCATCCAGCGGAGGGCCCGCGCGGGCTCGGGCAAGTGATAGAGCAGGCCAAGGCAGAACACCAGATCGAACGGGCCCGGCTGAGCCAGGGTTTCCTTGCCGTTGTACAGATCCTCGATATCCTGGAGGACGAAGGTCGTCCGGTCGAGGTGATGCAATTCCTTGACTCGCCGGCACTTCGCCAGGTTTTCGGGCCGGGCCTCAATGGCGACGGTGGCGCTGGCTCCCATCTTCTCGATCAGGATCGACCAGAGTCCCTCGCACGGTCCGAGTTCGAGAATCCGGAGCCCCCGAAGGTCGAGGAAATAGGTAAAATACTTGATCCGAAGATCCTCGCCGACCGCCTTGCGGTGATACGCCAGGCGTGGCGGCCGATGGGCCGCGGTGGCCAGTTCCAGAACGTTGGTGATCCACTCGCCGGGGATCGCGTCGTCGGTGGGCAACGGCTCGTCGAGAATGGTCCACGACGGAACGACGTCCTCGGGAATTCCCTTTACGTTGCGGATCTCGTAACCAAGCCGGTCGAGCCAGGCTCGGAGCAGCGTCTTCATTCCTGGCCGTCCTTCCTGGATTCTCGGGGCCGTCTGATAAATTTTCCGCTCAGCGCGACGAGGTCGGTTCGACCGGTTGTCGTGGCCAGATAGCCAACCAGATAGGCCAGGGTTCCGACCGAGAGATTGACCATCAGCGGGATCGCCCGGTCCAGTCCGGTCGCGTCACCGGGATCGGGCGAGAGTACCCAGCGGCACGCCCACGAAGCGGCCACCAGCGCCAGTCCCCCCGCGATCGGAGCCCAGAGCGCTCGGGCGAAGAACGTCGAGTAGCGGATCTCCAGCACATGAAACAGGTAAGCGCCGGGCACCAGGAGGTTCGAGATGAGCGTCGTCAACACGGTTCCCCAGATTACCCCCTCGACGCCCAGTCGGCTGGTCAGATAATAGCTCAGGGGCAAGTTGACCAGCGCTCCTGTCAGAGCCGAGATCGCGGCCACCTTGATCTTGCCCATGCCGACGGCCATCTGGCCGATCACCGCGAGCACCAGCGGCAACGTGGCGACCAGGAAAAGCTGGAGCATCCACGCGTAAGGAACAAAGGCCTTGCCGACCCAAACTTCGAGGAATGGCGCGGCGTAAATTCCCGCCAGAAGGGTGATCGGTGCCAGGATCGCAACCAGGATGCGCGTCCCGTCATACTTGATCCGGTCCAGTCCCAGCTTGTCGCCGCCGACGGCAAGGCTGACCACCGCAGGCATCACCAGATAAACCAGCGTCCAGCTCGTCTGGCGGATCTGGAGGAAGGGTTTGCTCACGTTTTGATAAACAGTGAGCAAGAATTCGGTATTATCAGCCCGGAGTGCATAGCCCAGGACCGTCAGATCAACCTTGTCGGCCAGGACGACGCTCCATTGCAAGAGAGCCATGTAGATGCTGATATGCATCATCGCCGCGTAGTCGGCCCGGGTCGCGCCCCAGAAATGGGGCCGATAGTCCAGTTCCTTGACCATCACCCAGAGACCAGGCCCGAGCGACAGACCGATCTGGATGGCGACCTGCCCGGCCACGATCGCCAGGAAATTGGCCTTGGTCCAGTAACCGAACGCGAGCAGGCCAAACCGGAGCACGACGATCGCCAGTTCGAGCCTGGGGATGAAGTCGTAACGCCGGGCCGCCTGGAGGACACTGCCGACGACCGCCGACATCCCGAAAAACGGCGTGGCGAGAATCTGGATCCAGAGCAGGCCAATGACCAGTTCATTCCCCTGAAATTTCTTGGGTAGTAACCCGCCGTGGGCGATCGCCAGCAGAATCAAGGTTTGGATCAGGGCGACTCCGGCGTAGAAATTCATCCCGCAGGCGATGGTCCGGTTCACGCCGTCGCGATCGCCCCGGGTATAGACGTCGACCATCTGCCGCTGGAGCGCCGAGCCCATGCCGAATTCAAGGACGAACTGGAGGAAGCCGAAGCCCCAGGCAAAGCCGTAGTCGCCATAGGCGTTGAAGCCGATGTAATCCTGGGTGAGCGGCATGCTCCAGAGCGCGACGATCATCGAGACCGGCGTCTTCAGCGCCAGCCAGAATGTCCCGTGCATGACCCGGCCGAGGAGCGATGGCCCGGAGGAAGTGTTCGATGGGAGTGAAGCGGCCAAGGTCACGGGGTCCTTCCTCCTTGAGGTGTCGATTCTAAGGGTGCGCGGCCTCATGCCGACCAGTCCGTGGGCCACATCATAGCGACCCGCGCCGAACCTGGGTAGGCGAACCAGGGTCGGGCACGGGTTGAGGCTTGAGGGGCGTCTCGGTTCAAATATCGCCGACGGCTCGCTGGAGCCGGAAGCCGGCGAGATTCTCGTCGTAAACCGCGTTGTAGAAGCTGTTCAGCGACGTAATCCGGCGGTTCTCGGCGTCCAGGACCTCGGTGTACGTCGCTAACTGCTGGCGATAGCGGTCGGTGATGACCTTTACGTTCTCTTCCGCTTGAATCACCGCGAACCGGGCGATCGGCACCTTTTGCTTGGCCTGCTGGAGGTCGAGCCACCGGGTCCGGATCTGGAGCGCGATATCGGCTGCGAGGTCGGACTTCTGTCGGGTCGAGGCGCGGGACTGAGCTTTCAGGGCCTCGGTCTGGCGGCGCGTCTTGAACGAGTCGGTGAGGGTCCAGTCGAGGATCATGGAGATCTCGCCGTTCCCCTGCGGGATGAAGCTGTTCGCCCCCAGGTAAACAAAGCCGCCGTTGACCGAGATCTGCGGCCGGAGACCGGCCCTGGTGGCCTCGGCCTGAGCGACGAGCGACTGCCCTTGCTCGGCCAGCCTGACCAGTTCGGGGCGGATCTGGATCGCCCGGGCGGTCAGTTCGCGGACCTCGGCGTCGTTCTTGCCGGCGAATTCGCCCCGGTTGGCCACGACCTGCGCGGCCATTTTTTGCCAGAAGTCGTTGTCGGTGGGAAGCTCCGAGATCTCTTCGAGTTCGGCGTACTGGTCGAGCGGTCGGCAGAGATACCGGTTGTAGGTCGCCCAGGCCGATTCAAGCGTCGTCCGGGCCTGGATCTCGCTGAGCTGGGCGTTCGACAGCGAGACCTGAGCGGCCAGGTCGTCGCTCCGGATCGCGAGCCCTTGATCGAGCCGATTCTTCACGTCGCGGGCGAACGAGGCCAGTTGCTCGACGTTGCTCCGGGTGGTTTCGAGGCTCCGCTGGGCCCGAAGAACCGCCACGTAGGCCTCGGCCACGGTCAGCTTCAGCTCGATCGCGGTCCGGACCTCCTCGGTCTTCTGGGCGTTGAGCTGATGCCGGGCCGAATCGACGGTCTTGAGCAACTTGCCGCCGGTGTAGATCGGCAGGCTCGCGGTGGTCAGCGAGATGGGCAGGAACGTCTGGTGGGCTCCCAGGAGGGAGACCGTCGGCAGCGCCGCGGCCGTGGCGGACCCGCCCGACGTCGACGAGCTATTGCCAACCGTCGCGGGCTTTGTCTTGGGCGACTGGGCCAGGAAGGCGTCGATGTTGTAGGAACGGACGGTGACGTACCGCGCCGAGTTGGCGGCCTTGACGTCGAAGCCGGCGGCGGTGGAGGTTTCCTGCTGCGCCCGCAACCCCTGGTTCACGCTCAGGGAGATCGCCCAGGCGTCGCGAAGGTTTTCCGCCTTCGCTGCCGGGGCGAAGCCTCCGGATAAGGTCAATCCGATCGAGAGCCACCGAATCCCACGATTCCATCTTCTCATCGGTCTGATCTCATCCTTTAGAGGAAAGCAAGCCACGTCGCCGCCCTCCCAGGCGTTCACCAGGGATTCTTCCATCCCGGGCCGACGTCGAGTCGAATCCTTCCGACTCCTATCCTCAGGATTTCGACCGGAAAGAATCCCCCGGTTCACGCGAAAGCTCCGCCGACAGACCGGGCACCCGGAACCATGGGTGCGGTCGTTGCGGTCGTTGCAACGCGACCAATCCATCCAATCCGGTCAGTTCGCCGCTTTCTTGGTCGCCGGGTCGACTCGGACCGGGTTCTTGATCACCTTCACGTCGCTGTAGATCACCGGGGTCAGCAGGTAACGCCCTTCCCAGGGATCGGCCTTCACCTTCGAGCTCGATTCGAGGAACTTGACGATCGAAGGGATCAAATTCGGCTCGAACTGAAGGAGTTTGTAGCCGTGGAGCGCCGAGGGGAAGGTCTCGACCTTGTTCGACCGGTAGCGTTTGACGATCGTCTTGATCGAGGCCGCTCCATCATCGATCAAGGGGGCCGAGGCGGTGTCCTTCTCCCCCACGATCAGGTCGAGCGGGATCCGGGCGGCGATGGCGCTGACCGCCGGTCTCAGGTTCAGGCCCTGACTCTGGGCGTCGATCATCGGTGAGATCAGGATCAAGGCCCCGAGGTCGCTGGTCCGCCCTTCGCTGGAGACCGCTCCGCCTCGGGCCGCCCAGGAGGCCGCCACGTTGGCCCCTTCACCGAGAGCGACCACTCCTAGCTTACCCAGATTCAGCTCGCTCCAGTTGTGGCGATCGACCAGGCAGTAATAGGCGGTCTGAAGGTCCTCGGCGACATTCACCCAGTCGGCCCTGGGCAAGGTCCGGCGCGGGGTGCTTCCGCCATGCCCTCGGAGGTCGAGCGCCATGACGGTGTAGCCTTGCTTCTGAAGATCCTCGGCGATCGACGCTTTTTTCAGCTCGGCGATCGACTCCTCGAAATCCTTGCTGGAACGTTCGCGCTCGTGGACCAGCATGACGACGGGCGTGTTGATCCCCGGCGTCTTCGAGGGGTAATAGGCGACCGAGAGCGGTTCGGTCTGTCCCAGAGAGATCTTGAACCGGTAGTGAAATGTCCCCGCGAGCGGGAGCGGTTGGCCGGGGGCGACGACCACGCCATCGACGTTGGCGGGGTTGGCCAGGGCATCGACCGCCTTGCGGACCCCCTTGTTCGGGGTTCGGGCCGGGGCCTTCAGCAGCCCTTTCTTGGTCGTCTTGGCTTTATCCTTCTCGGCCTCGGCTTTGCCGGGAGCCGTCGTCCTGGGGTCAGGTGCCGCCGGGTCCTGAGCCAGGACCGCGCCCACCACCAGCAGGGCCAGGGCGATCGTGGTTGCCCCGGCCTTGGACCAATGATCTCGCCGGTCTCGCATGAGAACCCCCTTCGACGGGAAAAAACCGCGCCGCCTTTTGGATAACTCTAAGAACCATCCTAAGATCCGCCGACCTGCTCGACAAGCATAACCCCCAATCCGTGGCGGGAAAGCGATTCTCCCGGTGTCATCGGGAGTTTCTCGAAAATCGTTGATCGGATGGGAGCGATCCGAGGCATGAACTCGGTAGACTTCGATGGTCGAGGAGTTTTTCCTTTGGTCCTGGACGTCTGCCGGGGAGTTCGCCGCGACCCTGGCGAGAGCGCGGTGAGGACCGATCAGGATGGCCGCTACCGGGTGGTCGCCTACCCGGGCCGGGAGTTGCTCAGCGTCTGGAAGTGCGGCGGCTTGCCGACGCTCTGCTTCGAGGAGCTTGCTCCTCGGAATCCAATCGCGAGAGCAAGCTCTCGCACTCCGGATTCATTCAACGCCAGATGCAATCTGGAGTACGGCGGCTTGACAGGACTCACTATCTCATGGCTTGGCGAACCGGCCGGTTGAGGTGTCGTGGCGGATGATGTCGCCTTCCTTGAGGTAGACCACGGCTTCGGCGATGTTGGTGGCGTGGTCGGCGACCCGTTCGAGGTTCCTCGTCACGTTGATCAGGCGGAGCCAGGAGTCGAGCCGGTCGGGGTCGTTGCGGATCGCCTGCTTGAGGTCGGCGACGACGGCGTTCCGGTGGCGGTCGACCTTGCGGTCGCCGGCGATCACGGCCCGGGCGAGGTCGACGTCCCCCTGAGTCAGCGCGTCGAGGCTTTCGCGGACCTGTTCGAGTGACTCGGAGGCCATCGCTTCCAGGTCTTTGGGCAGCGCTCGACCGGTGGGCTCCTCGGCGAGCTTGCGGGCTCGCTTGGCGATGTGCCGGGCCAGGTCGGCCATCCGTTCCAGGTCGGAGTTGATCCGGAGGATCGCCGCCACTCGCCTCAGGTCCGAGGCGACCGGCTGGTGCAGCGCGAGAATCTTCAGGCAGTCGCGCTCGATCTGGACTTCCCAGGTGTCGATCGCCTGTTCCTCGAACTTCACTTCCAGAGCGAGGTCGGCCCGGTTATCGCAGAGGGCCCGAACGCTGGTGTTGAGGGTCGTCTCGACCAGTGCGGCCAGGCGCAGAATCTGTCGCCAGAGCCCTTCCATATCTCTCAGGAAATGGCGGCCCAGCGTCACTCGCTCGGCTTGCCAGTCCGCACCCCAGGCTGTGCTCTCCGAATCCGGCATCCTTTGACCCCCTCTTCCTCGTCGCGGCGGTTCTGGTGGTGATCGTCCTCGGCTGTTCCTTCCACGGTGGAGAGCGAATTCCGAACCAATTCATCCTAGCACTGGCTGCCCGTCCATATAAGAGCAACTACCGAAAAATGACCGATATTCTTACGATTTTCTCAATTCCCCGCCCATTCTCGTTGGGGTCGACGACCGAAGGCCCCCGGATCGGTGATCCGGGGGCCCTGGAGGATTTGCCGAAGGTCGATCGACCGCGCCGATCGCTCAGTAATTGCGACCTTTCAGAGGAGGACCGATTCCGTAAGGCGTGATGAAAATCGTGTCGGGCGGAATCCGGTCGCCCGGCCGGTAGTAGCCCAGGTCGTACTCGGACTCCCATGGGGGATCGACGACCAGCTTGTACGGTAACGTACCAACCTGGAAGCAGAACTTACCCATCGAGTAGAACGGCTGGAGGATCTGGTTCCGCTGATTCGACTGCTTCGGATCGTCGAGCGGGTACGAGAAGAACCGGCCCCACGGGCCGAGTGACTGCTCGACGCCCTGACCGTAGCGTTCGAGGACCGGGTCCTGGAAGTACAGGATCATGTGGCAGGTTCCGGCGGCGGCCCAGTACTTCCGGTTCGGGTCCCACTCGCGCTTGCCCAGCTTGACGTTCACTTCGGGGACGGGGATTCGCCGGAGTGGCCGGGCCTCGGTCGGGCTCGGGGCTCGTTCGATCGCCAGCCGGGGCGACCCCTGGATCGGCGGGATGCTGGTCGGGTCGCTCGGGTCGATCGCCGAGGCTCCGGGAGTCCGGGTATCACTACCGGGTCTCTGGGCGAGCTTCTCGGTATCGCGGCGGAAGGCTTCCTCGACCTCCTTGCGGAGCTTCTCGTTCAGAACCGGCAGGTCTTCGCCCGAGTTGACCCGGGCCGAAGGAGCCGGATAGGGGGGCATCGACGGGACGGCTTGAGCTTCGGGAGCCGGCGGAGCCTCGGCAGTCGGCGGCAGTTCCGGGAGTGCGGCCGGTACCGACGGCGGAGTGACCTGATCCGGCTGCTGACCTGCTTCGGCGACCATCGCCCGAGGTTGCGGATCGACGGTCGGAGCCGGGCTCGTCGCCGGTTCGACCGGCACCGGCATCGGCGGCGTGGACGGCAACTCGACCGGTGCCGAGGGGGTCGTCTGAACCGGGGGCAGCTCGACCGGTGCCGCAGGGGTCGTCTGAACCGGGGGCAGCTCGACCGGCGACGCGGGCATGGGGCTCGCGACCGGCGGAAGTTCCACGGGCGTCGGCGACGACGTTTCGAGAACGAGCGGCGGTGGCGGCTCGGTCGGGAGCGGGGTTGGCAGATTGGTCGTCGGCTCGCCCGGCAGCGGCGAACTCTGAGCCGGGAGGGCCGAAGGGTCGACCGTCGGCCCCTGAGAGGGCAGGCTCGGCGCGGACGACGGCGCCGGGGTCGAAGCGGGTGCGGTGGGGAGTTCGGGCAGTCCGGGCAGCGCCGGAAGCTCGACGCTACCGGCCGAGTCGGGAGTCTGGCTTGGTGCCGGGGCGACGGCCGGTGCCGTGGGAAGCTCGACCTGGGCGAGAGCGACGGTCGACGCCGGTACGGGCTCCGGCAGGGTGACCGACGCCGCGATCGGCGCCGGGAGTGCCGGTCCGGTGCGACTCGATCGGGTGGGAGCCGCCGAGGCGATGTCAACGCTGGTGCGC
>JAJYCH010000166.1 GCA_021778575.1 Planctomycetota bacterium | reverse complement strand
GAAGGGTGGGCTCGGCCCACCACGAATTCACATTGGTGGGCCGAGCCCACCCTACACATAATCCAGAAATGCTCATGCCACGCCTCCTCGGCCGGGGGTTCCGGCTCGTCGGGCGGGGACGTGCTCTCGGTGCATCCGGGCTTTCAGGAGGTCGAAGAGGACCAGTTCGAGCGGTCGGTCGGTCGTGACCGGTGCCAGCTCGATCCCCAGGTCGGAGCAGATCTTGGCCAGTTCGGTCGCGTGCTCGCCGAACCGTCGGAGATAATCGGCCCGGATCGCGTCGGGATCGACGTACAGTTCCTGGCCCGACTCGACGTCGTGGAACATCGCGGGCTGAGTGAACGTGAAGTTCACCTCGGCCGGGTCGAGCACGCGGAGGAGGACCACGTCATGCCCGCGCGACCGGAGATAACCGAGCCGGGTCTTCAAGGTTTCGAGCGGGACGAGCAGGTCGGAGATCAGGACGATCAGCCCGCGCTTCCGGACGGTCGCGGCGATCTCTTCAAGCGGTCCGGCAAGGTCGGTCGCCTGGCCTTGCGGCTCGCGTTCGAGGATGCCGATCAGCCGTCGAAGCTGGCCGGGCCGGTGACGTGGCGGCAGGTATTCGGTCACCTTGTCGTCGAAGGTCAACAGGCCCACGGCGTCCCTCTGCCTCGACAGGAAATAGGCGATGGTGGCGGCGGCGGTCCGGGCGTAGTCCCCCTTGGTGTACTCGCCCGAGGTGTAGCCCATCGACCGGCTGGTATCGACGACGAGGTAGCAGCGGAGGTTCGTTTCGTCCTCGAACCGCTTGACCTGGTAGCGATCCGACCGGGCGAACAGCTTCCAGTCGATGAACCGGGTGTCGTCTCCCTGGGTGTATTCGCGATACTCGCTGAACTCGACGGAGAAGCCGTGGTAGGGGCTCCGGTGGATTCCCTTGATGAACCCTTCGACGGTGACCCGGGCCCGCATTTGCAGGCTCTTGATCCGCATCAAGGCGCGGGGGTCGATCGCCTGCGCGTCGCGCTGGACTGTGGGCGGGCCGGGGTTGGGCGCGGGTTCGGTGGGGGGCATCAGCTCAGAGGCCCCTTCATGTGTTCGAGCAAGCGGTCGATCACGGCGTCAACGGTCACGCCGTCGGCCTCGGCCCGGTAGCCGAGCAAGACCCGGTGCCTGAGCGTGGGATGGACCAGGGCCCGGACGTCTTCGGGCGTGGCGTGGAACCGGCCGGCGAGCAAGGCCCGCGCCTTGGCTCCCAGGACCAAGCTTTGCGCGGCCCGGAGACCGGCTCCCCAGCTTACCCACTGGTTGATGAAGTCGGGCGCGGCGGGGCCGGGGCGCGTTGCGGCCGAGAGCTGGACGGCGTGGCGGACCAGTTCCTCGGCGATCGGGACCTTCCGGACGACGTCGTGGAACTTGAGCACGTCCGGCCCGTCGAACAGCGGCTCGATCGGCTCGGACTTGCGCGAGGTCGTCTGGCTGACCACGGCGACCTCGTCGTCCTCGGGCAGGTAATCGACGATCACGTTGAACATGAACCGGTCGAGCTGGGCTTCAGGGAGCGGATACGTCCCTTCCATCTCGATCGGGTTCTGCGTGGCCAGGACGAAGAACGGTTCTTCGAGCGGGTAGCGGACACCGGCGGCGGTGACCTGGTGCTCCTGCATCGCTTCGAGCAAGGCCGCCTGGGTCTTGGGCGGGGTCCGGTTGATCTCGTCGGCCAGGACGACGTTGGCGAAGATCGGCCCCTTGACGAACTGAAGCCGGCGGCGGCCGTCGCTGGTTTCTTCAAGGATCTCGGTCCCGGTGATGTCGGCGGGCATCAGGTCGGGGGTGAACTGGATTCGCTGGAAGCGCAAGTGGAAGACCTGGGCGATGGTCCGGACCAGCAAGGTTTTGGCCAGCCCGGGGGCCCCGGTGATCAGGCAATGGCCGCCGGCGAATAGGCTGATCAGAAGCTGATGGGTCGCCTCGCGCTGGCCGATGATGACCTTACCCAGTTCGCGCTCGATCCGCCCGCGACTCTCGTGGATTTTCTCGACGACCTGACGTTCGTCCTCGAAGACATCGACGCTGTCCGTCACGATCGCTCCTTGATAAATCTTCGGGAAAAGTTCGGTGAGCGGGGCTCACCCCACATTGTTATTGATTTTCTCGTGTTCCGTCGTGCTTTCCCGGCGATCCGTTTTCCCGGCGATCCGTAGGGTGGGTCGAGTGCAACGAGCCCCACCACGCAATCGTGGTGGGGCTCGCTTAGGCTCGACCCACCCTACTTTATGGACTGATGCGGCGACGACACGGGATCTCTCATCGGTGAATCATGTTAATGCGTCATGGCATACGTGACGATGTTGATGCCGAGCGGGTACGCTTTTTTCTCGGAAAACTCGTGGAAGTACCAGGGGTCTTCCCCTTCGCGTTCCCAGCCGTCGCCGAGGTCGGTGTTGTGGCAGATGAAGACCATCAGGCGGTCCTTGTCGTCCTTGATCCCCTTGTAGTGGACGGTCCGGGAGTCACCGTCGTGGTTCGACTCCCAGGTGATCCCCTGGTCTCGCCCGTAGATCGCGGTCTGGACGTTGGGGATCTGCGGCTTCTCTTTCAGGCGGTAGACGCACTGAAAGATCGGGTGTTCGAGCGGGATCTCCTCGGCCGGTCGGTCGGGGAAGACCCGCTTCAACTGGTCGAGCATGTTGTCGAGCGCCGAGTCGCCCCAGAAGTCGTCGATCATCAGGAATCCGCCGTTGAGCAGGTAGCGGCGGAGCGCGATGACCTCTTCGTCATGGAATTCGAGCACGCCGGGCTCGATGATGTAGATAAACGGGTAATCAAACAGGCGTTCGTCGGTCAGCCGCATCTGGATCGGCACGGGGTTGACCTTCAAGGCGGTCAGTTGCTGGAGCCGGTACGAGAAGTTGAGGTCGCTATCGGGGAAGTCGGTCTGCCAGCGCCCGCCCCAGCCGCCGTATCCTCGGCCGCGACGACCGCCGAAGCCCCCCATTCCCGCGCCTTCGTCGTATTGAATCCGGACGAAGGTGAAGACGTCGTCCTTGCATTTGTGGTCGAGTTTCCAGTCGGGAACGCCGGCGCGGTCTTCGGGGATCTGGGCGGGTCCTCGACCTCGACCGCCGAAGCCTCGTTGTCCCAGGGCCAGGCCGGCGGCAAGAGCCAGGACGAGCGGAATCGCGACCAGCGTGATGCGTCTTCGCGTCATGGTTACGTTACCGTGGGATTGGTGGTAGGGAAGATCCGGCGGGCTGGTCGGGTCCGACCAGTTCGAGCAAGAGCTTGTGGGCTTCGAGGAATCGGGGGGCGGCTTCGAGCGACTTGAGAACCTCGCGCCGGGCGTCGACCGGCCGGCCGAGCTTGGCCAGAAGCTTCGCCAGGCGATAGTGGGTATCGGCCGGGTCGGTCTCGTCGAGCAAGGCCAGGGCTTGATAGGCCGCCAGGGCCTCGGCGTCCTGGCCGAGTTGTTCGGCCGATCGGGCGAGTTCGCGGTGAGGGGCCGCGATCAGAGGGTTCACGGCAAGCATCCGTCGGGCGTCAACGGCGAGCGCGGCCCAGTCGCCGGCGGCTTGCTCGATCTCCATCAACCGCAGGTAAGCCGGCCCGGCGCTGCCGTCGCGGGCGGCCAGGGCTTCGAGCGCCGAGCGCTCGCCGACCGGGTCTCCTGTCTTCCGGCAGATGGCGGCCAGAAGCAGGTCGGCGTTGTTGGGTCCATTGTCGTCGGGATCGGCGGCTTTCAGTTTGGCGATCGCTTCTTTCGCCTTCGCCCAGTTGCTTTCCTTGACGAAGCTGGCGGCCAGCCGTTTCAGGCCGGGGAAACTGGTCGGGTGCTGGGCGAGCCAGGCTTCGATCGCTTTCGAGTCGGCCGTCGGGGGGAGTTCGGGCTCTTCCCAGGTCATTCCGGGAGCGAGCGCTTCGGCCTTGCTTCGGGCGTAGGCGGCGAACCCGGCGTCGAGCTGTTCGAGCGTCAGCTTGGTCCGCGCGGCGAGTGACTCGTTGATCGTGATTCCGTTGCCCAGGTCGTCGAGAACCTCGCGGACGGCGGGCAGGCCCGCCTTTTCGACCAGATAAGCCACGGCCAGGGCGCTCTCGAAGTAAGCAAACTGGAGGTGCATTCCCGTCTTCGGTGCCAGGAACGCCGAACTGAGCCGGCTGAGCGGCGCGAAGTCGTCACCCAGGAGCATGGTCCGGTAGCGCGGGGTGAGTTCACTCTTCCAGGCCCGGTTTTCCTGTTCTTCTTCGTAGACCGAGATCCCCTCGCTGAGCCAGCGCGGCATCTTGTTCCGGGTCTTGTTCAAGGTGACGACGTGGCAGTATTCGTGCCAGAGCACCGCCTCCCAGTTCGACGGGTTCTCTCCTTGCGAGGCCGGGCTGTTGGCCGTGATCACGCTGCCGAAGCAGACGCCCAGGAACCCCTCGGCGCCGGGGAGCCCGAAGGTCCGGACCGCGAATTCCTTCTTTTGCGGAAAGATCTCGACGGTGATCGGCCCCGGGATCGTCGCGCCGTATTTGTCGCCCAGCGTCTTCCGGGCCTTCCGGAGCAAGGCCAGAACCCTCGACCCGTAGAGTTCGGCCTCTCGGGGTTCCATCCGGACGACGAAGCCGTCTTCCTTCAAGGTCTTGAAACCGGCCAGGCGGTCGCGGAGGTTGGTCAGGTTGTAGGCGAGAACGTTGTAGCCGTCGTCGGTGAAGATCTGGTCGGCCAGCTTCCAGCCTTCCTCTTCCTGGCCGAGCCGGAGCAGGTCCTGGCAGAGCTGGATCTTGGCCGGGAGATAAAGCGGGTCGAACTCAAGAGCCTTTTTCTGGTAGCCCGAACCTTCGAGAAAGCGATACTTGGCCGACAGTTCGCGACCGATGATGTGGTCGACCTCGGGATTCGATTTCCAGGTGGCGAGCGCTTTCTCGCGGGCGGCGGATTCGGCTTCGGGCTGGTTCCGGAGATGAGCGAGGACGGCCTGGTACGCCCAGCCGCGTGGTTCTTTCGGGTTGACGGCGAAGACCTGCTGGATCAGCTCCGAGGCCTCGACGTAGCGCTCGTCATCGATCCGGTGGGCGACTTTGAGCAGCAAGCTGTCGACGTGGCGAGGGTTGATCTTGAGCGCCTCGTCCAGCTCCTTCGCGGATCGGGCCCGGTCGGTCTCATCAAAGGCCAGAGCCAGGAGATAATGAGTCCGGGGATCTTCGAGCGCTTCTTTCGGAACCTTGGCGAGCGTCGATGCGGCGAGCGCTCCGTCCTGCTTGTCGAGCGCGAGTTCGGCGGTCGCGAAATACGCATCGATCAGGTCGGGACGCTGCTTGAGCGCGAGATCGTAGCAGAGGTCGAGGACCCGCTTGGCGTCGATCTTGCGGAGGAGATAAAATCGCCCCTGGAGAACGCGTCCTTCCGGTGTCGAGTAGCGTGACGGCGAGGCTTCGAGCCGGGCCTCGATGGCGTCGAGCGCCGCGACGGCCTCGGCATCCTTACCATTGTAGTGGTAGACATCGCGGGCGAGCAGGAGGAGCGCCAGACTTCCCGGAATCCGGCGGAGTGCGTATTCGAGCGAGCCCAGCGCGGCCGAGTAAAGGCCCTGGGCGAGTTCCGCGCGGACCTTGACGAGGTGCCAGCGCTCGACCCACGAGCCGCTGGCGGTTTCCTGGCCGGCGAGCTTGGCCGCCTCGTCATAACGTCCAGCGCGGAGGTGGCTTTCCGCCGTGGCCAGGTCGGCCCCCAGGACCGGCGCGACGCAGCTCAGGCCGAGCAGGATGGCCAGAGCGATCGGGCAGGAGGTCCGTCGCCACGTCGGGCGGGTCGGGGCGCAACCTCGGTGCTCGTCGCGATCAGTCATGAATCTCATCCCCGAGAGCAGTCTGGGGCGGACGGAACTGCGCAAGACAGGAGGCCGGAATGATCATTATAATCCAGAGTGGAGCCGGATCGTCAAAGATCTTCGCGCCATCTTCGCGAAATTCTTGCCTCTATCTGTCCCGATCTCAGCGTTTTTCCCGCCCCTTCCGGCCCAACCCTTTTTCCGAAGTCGCTCGACCAGTCGGTCCCGTCGCGAGATAGCGACGGTGGCGCGGGGTTGATTTTTGCCGCGAAGCACCGAACATTACGGAATAGGCATTCGAATCCGATTGGATTTCGATAAAGGGCGCGGGATCTCCTCGTCTCGTGCGACCTTCTTTGCATGCATTGCATGAGATTTGGATGCACGAACCCATATCTGGATTCGGAAGAATCTTGACAATCAGGCAGATGATCGAGCGCTGCTTGCAGATGGCGGGTGGATCTTGTATCGTCGAAACCGCTGGAGCTACGTGGTTTTCGGTCGAAGATCCGGTAAACCTCGAACATTCGAATCAAGCGGAATGAGCACGAGGAGAAAGCGAATTTCGATCGAGTTCTGCGCTTGCTTGTTTTTGGCGTTAACCCGATCATAATACAGGAGAGAACCGGAAACCGTACCGACTCCCGAACTGTTTTTTGGTTAAGATGATTGACTATTGCGCTGGGATGGCGAGATTAGTGACTCGCCTGGAGACTCGAAGTTCCCCCCCTTGGGTCCATTCAACCGTCGCAAATTCCGAACGCTGGGCGGGGGTCTCGTCGCCTCTTTTTCGATGATTTCGCTGAGTTCAGGTCGACTTCGTCGAAACTGTCAGGCTGTGTGATTTCTCACCATCGCTTCTTGTTCACGCACGACTGGCCAGCCCCTGGCCTGAGAGTTAATCGATGACTCCTACCCTGGAACGCCTCGCGGAACTTGTTCGTCAAGCAGAATCCAAGGCTCGTGCTCAGCGCCTTGGTGGGGATGTGGAGCAGGCCGGCGAGGCTCTCCGCGTGGCGGAAGTTCGGGCCAGCGAAGCCCAGCGGCGGCTGCGCGAAGACCGACCGATCCGGCTCCGCGAACTGAAGCAGGCCGTTGACGAGGACAAATTGCTCCGCGAGATGACGATCAAACTCGCGCAGTGCAAGAATTATCTCGAATCGGATGACGAGGCCGGTCGGCTCGTCCAGTCGGCCCGGGCGGAGATCGAGGTCAAGCGCGTCGAGGCGCAAAAAGACCTGGACAGTATCGTCAAGGAAGCCGCCGATTCGCAGAAGGTACTCCAGGTCGCTCTCGAAAAGTATACCGAGCTTCGTAAGGAACTCGACCGTTTGCTGCCGCAACTCGCCGCCGAGTTTTCCGATACCGACAAGCTTGTCTCCAGCGTCGCCAAGCTCTTTCCCTCCAGCCAGATTCCCGATCTGTCCAAGGAGATCGAGGACGGCTCGATCCACTTCGGCGCGCTGGAAGCTCGTGAGCAAAAAGCCCAGCTCATGATCTGGATCGGCCGGCTCCGCCGCCTTCAGGGGATGAATTTCGCCGAAGGGGGCGAGGAAACCCAGGCCCTGGAGATGATCTTTCGCCGACTTGTCGGCCTCTCCAAACAATACATGCCCGGATATATCGACGCGTTTCAGGAAGGTTACGTTGCCGACTGGGATCAATATATCATTGATGCTCAGGAACAGTTCCGCCTCGCCGCCGAGGCATCGGTTCGCGACCGCGAGCTGAAGGCGGCGCGCGACGAGCAAATGGTCCGCGACGCCGAACGCAAGCGGCAAACGCATTCGCTCTATCGCGATTCACTGCGCGACCTTCGCGCCGTCATCGCCGCCCACGCCTTGCCCGACGAGGGGATGGACGAATTTATCGCCGCGCTGACGAAGGTCGTCAACCACGGCGGTGCCTCCGAACCCGAGGTTCTCGACCTCGCCAAGCCCTATCGCGAACTGATAACAGGCGGCGATTTTCGGGTTCTCCGCAAGCATCTCGACCGGATCAGGGACGAGGACCTCAAGGGAGAGGAAGATACCGCCCTCCGCGACAAGTTTTCCGAGCTGATCGCCCAGACCCGAGGTCGACGGGTTCTCATGATCGGCGGCGCGGCTCGCGAAGACGCTCGCCGGACGCTTCGCCAGTTCTTCGAGTTTGATGAACTGGAATGGGAACCGTACGAGAGCACCCGCCCGGCCCTGATGAAATCGCTCGAACAACGGGTGAAAAATCGAGGAATCGATATTCTTTTGATATTAAAAGAATTCGTCGCTCACCATGTTCCCGAGCGGCTCAGGCCACTTTGCCAGGAAAGTGGAATTCCTTGTTTGATGATAGAACACGGCTACGGGGCTAATCAGATTGCCGAGGCATTAAGATCGGGCCTGAAACCAGTCGAGACGGAATAAGGCGGGCGGAAAAGTCAACGGCCTGGTCGGGAAGCGTGGCGGATCGGTTGATCGGGGTGTCTCCGGATTTTCTGGGGGGCTCTGGTCGGGCCTGTCCTTATCGCTTCATAGCTTCGCGCGAGGAAGCCCTCTCTGGAGT
>JAJYCH010000165.1 GCA_021778575.1 Planctomycetota bacterium | reverse complement strand
TCGCCGAAGATCTCGTCGTAGGTCCGGTTTTCCTTGATGATGTAGATGACGTGCTTGATCGCGCCGTTGTAGACCTTCAAGTTCGGTTTGACCGGGTTGGCGTTCCAGTGATTGTCGCGGGCGACGACCTCGGTCTCGGCCTTCAGGTCGCTGGCCAGGTCGATCACGCTGATGGTCCCCTGGAAGTCATGAGCATTGCCGGCCTTGCCGATCGAGGTCTTGCTGACCGAGCCGTTCCCTTTGGTGTTCAGGACGAAAGCGGTTCGACCATCGTCAGCGAGCGCCACGGCGACGGGAAAATATCCGGCGGGCCGGAACCCCTTGACCTTGCCGGTGGTCAGGTCGACCTCGGCCAGCGCGTTGTCGCCGCCGTCGGCGACGTACAGGGTCTGGCCGTGAATTGCCAGGGCGTTGGGCATTCCGCCCAGGAGCATCAGCTTGCCCCAGGTCATCGGGATGGTCCGGGTCAGCTTGCCTTCGGCGAGATCAACCTCGGAGATCGAGTCGCTCATCGCGTTGGCGACGTAGGCTTTGCCGCCCTGCACAACGATGGCCGTGGGATGGATACCGACCTCGACATGGCGGGCCTCGCCGGTTGTCCGATCGATCAGGCTGACGGTTCCCGACGTCGCGGTGTTGCGCTCGTCGGCGACGATATCGAGCTTGTCGCTTTTCGAGGTCAGCTCGCCGGGACGGGGCAGGTGGCCGCCCCAGTTGCTCACGATCAACGTTTTCTCGTCGTCGGACAGCCGGGGCTCAAAGGGAAGGTTCTCGACCGGATAGGTCCGGACGATGGTGTCGGTCTTCAGGTCGATCGCGACGACGGCGTTCAGGTTCGCGGCGGCGACAAAGAGGGTGGAACCGTCGCGAGTGATCACCATTCCGCCGGGGACGGGGTTCAACCTGGTCTCGCTCGCCTCCTTCGTGGCCGGCTCTTTCGCCGCTTCGATCGTGAGCGAGACCTGGCCGCCCAGGCTCAACTTGCCATTGTCGAACCCGAATTTCTGGAGATATCCCTTATCCGTGCTGGCGAACAGAGATTGACCGTCTGGTGTCCAGACCAGCCCGCGAAAGCCGGCGTTGGCGTGCGAAAGCTTGACCTCGGTGTTGGGACGGATTCCTTTCGCGTCGGCGAGAAAGACGCTCGACTTGTTCAGGACGGCGAAAAATTGCCCCGATGGATGCAGCGCCAGGTCGATCGGCCGACCGGTAAAGGCGATGGCTCCCCCCTCGACGCTCTGGCCTGAGGAGACCAGGAACGACCCATCGGGTTGCTTGCCCATCCAGCGGATCGCCCGAGCGGCCATCCCCAATCCCACGATCGCGAAGGCGATGAGTGCCAGCGCCGCGATTCCTCTTCCACCCCAGATCTTCATGATGACCTCTTCGCTGGCGACCGAGCGAGGTTGCCCAGGCCAACGAGGCCCAGGTGGAACTCTCGTGAGGCGTAGCTTAGCCGAGCCGGCGAACCGACGATACCGTTCTGTGTCGCGAATCGAACCAATTTCCGGCCGGAGGATTCCGGTTGGACCGGTCTCTGGCAATTGCTGGAGATCGGTGTAACATGATCGAAACCGGGAGGGTCGCCCCGGTTCCGCCTTGCCGGACCTCGATTGTCCGCCCGATCGCCAAGATCTCTCGCCCGGAGTTCGCACCGATGAGTCGAGCCGTCGTTCGCCACGCGGTGGCGGGAACCGTGGTGTTGTTGGGATTCCTGCACAAAGGGGCCGCCATGGGATCGGCCGATTTCCCCGTCGTCGCCGACCTCGCCCCGCAAGCCGGCTTGCCCGACCCGCTGGTCAAGCTCGATGGTTCGCGAGTGACCACGGCCGGGCAGTGGACCGAGACTCGCCGGAACGAACTGAAAGATCTGTTCCAGCATTACATGTATGGCAAGCTCCCCCCCGTCGTGCCGAGTCGTGCCACGATCGAACGCGAGGATTCGGCCTATCTGCACGGCAAGGCGACCAAGCGTGAGGTCACACTCCGCTTCGAAGCACCCGTGACCTCCCTGATCCACCTGCTGGTGGTCGTCCCGAACCGGCGGACGAAACCGGCCCCCGCGTTCCTTGGCCTCAACTTCAACGGCAACCATACCGTGCTGGCCGACCCGACGATTGCCTTGCCCGATGTCTGGATGCCGCCGAATTCTCCGGGGACAAAGAACAACAAGGCGACCGACGACGGGCGAGGCCATGACGCGAGTGTCTGGTCGGTCGAGAAGGTGATCGACCATGGCTACGCCCTGGTCACGTTCTATAGCGGCGACGTCGCGCCCGATCATCCGGGATACGCTGATGGAATCTTTCCGGCCTTCGGAACGCCGGGTCAGAAGCGGTCTCCCGACGACTTTGGAGCGGTCGCCGCCTGGGCCTGGGGTCTGTCTCGGGCGCTCGATTATTTGCGGACTGACGCCGAGATCGACAAGGACCGGATCGGCGTGGTCGGCCATTCGCGGCTCGGCAAGGCCGCCTTGCTCGCCGGAGCGTTTGACGACCGGTTCGCGCTCACCATCGGCCATCAGGCCGGCTGTGGTGGATCGGCCCCGAGCCGGGGGAAGGTGGGCGAGCAGGTCAAACAGATCAACAACCGTTTCCCGCACTGGTTCGACGATGAGTTCAAGAAGTTCAACGACCAGGTCGACCGGCTTCCGTTCGACCAGAACGGCTTGATCGCGCTGGCCGCTCCTCGACCCCTCTTGCTGACCAATGGCGAGCTTGACACCTGGGCCAATCCCGTCGGCCAGTTCGAGGTCTTGAAGGCGGCGGATTCGGTCTATCAGCTCCTGGGAGTGAAGGGGATCGGCGACGAGTCGATGCCACCGGTCGGCAAGCTCGTCGGCGATCGCCTGGCGTATCACATCAGGCCGGGTAAGCACGCGATGTTGCCCTAGGATTGGGACGTGTTTCTGGCCTTCGCGGACAGACATTTAAAGAAGTGAGACAACGTAGGGTAGGGCTTGCCCTGCCGATCACCCGTGACGCGGCAGGGCAAGCCCTACCCTACGGGAAAACTCGACCTCGGGGATTTCTCACAATGCGACGGTTTTTGACTGCGGTGGCCTTCCTTCTCGCACCACTTTCATCGGCCCGTGCCGACCTGATCGAGATCAAGCCGGGCGATCATATCTCAATCATCGGCAACACCCTGGCCGACCGGATGCAGCACGACGGCTGGCTGGAAACGATGCTCCAGGCCAGGTTCCCCGAGCACAAGCTGGTGATCCGCAACCTCGGCTTCCCCGGCGACGAGGTCAATTTCCGGCTCCGCTCGCAGGACTTCGGCACCCCTGACGAGTGGCTGACCCGCTGCAAGACCGACGTCATCTTCGCGTTCTTCGGTTACAACGAGTCATGGAAGGGTGCCGAGGGGCTTGACGCGTTCAAGAAGGATCTGGATGCGTTTATCAAGCATACGCTGGCTCAAAAATATAATGGTAAGTCGGCCCTGAGGCTGGTGATCTTCTCGCCGATCGCGATGGAAGATCCAAGGGGTCGAGATCTTCCCGATCCAACCGACACTAATCGCCGAATCAAGCTGTACTCCGCTGGGATGGAGGAGGTAGCCAGGGCCAATTCAGTCAGCTTCGTCGACCTCATCTCGATTTCTCAGAGGCTTTATCAGCGTGATCCGATTGCCCATCATACCATCAATAGTCTTCATTTGAATGCCCGAGGTGGTCTCGGACTTATCGCCTTCCTGGATGCAACACTCTTCGAGAAGCCGGCCCCCCAATTTTTTGAGAGATTCGAGTCGATCAAAAAGGCCGTCCTCGACAAAAACTTCTACTGGTTCAACCGCTACCGGACGGTCGACGGTTACTCGATCTTCGGCGGTCGGGCCGACCTCACTTTCACCGATGGCCAGACCAACCGCGTGGTCGCGCAGCGTGAGATGGAAATCCTTGATGTCATGACCGCCAATCGCGACGCGGCGATCTGGGCCGCCGCTCAAGGCAAAGAATACACGGTTGACGACTCGAACACGCCTCCGTTCATCGATGTCAAGACTAACAAGCCGGGCCCCGGTCCGAATGGCGAACACCTCTTTCTCGGTGGCGAGGAAGCCATCGGCCAGATGAGCCTCGGCAAGAATCTCAAGGTCAACCTGTTCGCCTCCGAGAAGGAGTTTCCTGAACTCGCCAAGCCGGTCCAGATGTCGTTCGACGCCAAGGGACGGCTCTGGGTCGCCTGCTGGCCGACCTATCCGCACTGGAAGCCCAAGGAGGAGATGAACGACAAGCTGTTGATCCTTGAAGACACCGACGGCGACGGCAAGGCCGATAAGAAAACCGTCTGGGCCGATAAGCTCCATTGCCCGACCGGCTTCGAATTCGCTAACGGCGGCGTCCTCGTCGCCCAGCAACCCGACATCATGTTCTTGAAGGATACCAACGGCGACGACAAGGCCGACGTCCGGGAACGGGTGCTCTCGGGGATCGACTCGGCCGACACCCACCACGCCGCCAATAGCTTTCAGCTCGACCCCGGGGGAGCCCTTTACTTCCAGGAAGGGACGTTTCACCAGACCTCGGTCGAAACCCCTTACGGTCCGGCGGTCTGCTGCTCGAACGCCGGAATTTATCGCTACGAGCCGAAGTCGCAGAAGTTCGATGTTTATGTGTCGTACGGCTTCGCCAACCCGCACGGTCACGCGTTCGACCGCTGGGGCCAGGATATCGTCGTCGATGGCACAGGCTCGGTCCCGACTCATGCGACGTTGTTCTCGGGCCATATTGAGTACCCCAACAAGCACGGCGGGCCGCCGCAGGTCTATCAGCAGCGGACCCGGCCGACGCCGGGGATCGAATTCTTGACCAGTCGCCACTTCCCCGAGGAGTTCCAGGGGAACCTGCTCGTCCCCAACGTGATTGGATTCCAGGGAATCCTCCGCTACAAGATCGAGGACAAGGACGCCAGCTTCGCCGGGACCGAGCTTGAGCCAATCCTCACGTCGCGCGATCCCAACTTCCGGCCCAGCGATATCGAGGTCGGCCCCGACGGAGCGATCTACTTCCTCGACTGGCAGAACCCGATCATCGGCCACATGCAGCACAACCTCCGCGACCCCAGCCGCGACCGGATCCACGGCCGGGTCTACCGCGTGACCTACGAAGGTCGACCACTCTCGCCACTGGCAAAGATCGCCGACCAGCCGGTCGAGAAATTGCTCGAACTGCTCAAAGATCCCGAGGATCGTGTCCGCTACCGGGCCAGGACCGAGCTGGGATCGCGGCCTTCGACCGAGGTCATCAGAGGCGTGAAAGCCTGGATGACGAAGCTCGACAAGGCCGACCCGAACTATGAACATGAGCTGACCGAGGCTCTCTGGGTCCACCAGTACATGGACGTCGTGAACGTCGAACTGCTCGACCGCGTGCTCGCCTCGCCCGACTTCCACGCTCGGGCCGCGGCGACTCGCGTGCTTTGCTACTGGCGAGACCGCGTGCCGGGTGCTCTCGATAAGCTCAAGAAGCTGGCGACTGATTCCTATCCCCGGGTTCGTCTCGAAGCGATCCGGGCCGCGAGCTTCTTCCCGGTTCCCGAGGCGGTCGAGGTCCCCTTGATCTCGGCCGATTCGCCAACCGACGAATACCTCGACTACACCCGCGCCGAGACGATGAAGACCCTCGAACCGTACTGGCGAAAAGCTCTCGCCGACGGCAAGCCGGTGCCCGTGACCAGTGACGCCGGAACCCGGTTTTTCCTGAGCCGGATCAGCACGGATGAACTGTTGAAGATGAAGCGAACCAAAGGGATTGATCAGGAGCTACTGCTTCGCAAGGGGGTCCGTGACGAGGTTCGCCGCGAGGCGCTCGTCGACCTGGCGAAGCTCGAAGAAAAGCAGGAGTTGATTGCGCTCCTGCAAACGATCGAGGCCCTTGATAACCGCCCGGGTGATGGAGATGAGAGCGTGGCCTTCGACCTGGGCCGGCTTCTGACCAGTTACGCGCCAGCCGCACTGAACCGCGAACGGAACGGGCTTGTCGCGATGGCCAAGGTGGGACGGAAGCCGATCACCCGCCAGCTCGCCTACCTGGCCATGATCGCCGCCGATCGCGATATCGACCAGTCCTGGACCCTCGCCGCAAGGTCCGCCGGCTCGCTCCGCGACCTCGTCGACGCCATGCCCGCCATCCGCGACCCCGCGCAACGGGCCAGTCTTTACCCCAAAGTCTTGCCGCTGCTCGACGGCCTGCCGAAAGAGCTGGCCGGAGGCTCGAAAGCGTCCAAGGGAACCGAGGGCCGGTTCGTCCGGATCGAACTCAAGGGGCGTCAACGGACCTTGACCCTGGCCGAGGTCGAAGTTTATAGCGACGGCCGGAACGTGGCACGATCGGGCAAGGCCACCCAGAAAAACACCGCCTACGGCGGCTCGGCCGAGCGAGCCATCGATGGCAACAAGAGTTCCAGTTATGGCGATGGCGGCCAGACACACACGGAGGAAGGAACGGCCAACCCCTGGTGGGAAGTCGACCTCGGCGCTGACGATCCGATCGACTCGATCGCCGTGTTCAACCGGGGCGACGGCGAGCTCGGCCGTCGGCTCGATAAGTATATGATCAAGGTTCTCGACTCGGGCCGAGCGACTGTCTACGAGGCCGACAACCTCCCCGCGCCGAAACTGATGGCCACGACCGAGGTCGGCGGCAGCGGCGTCGAAGGAGCCATTCGTCGGGCCGCGATGTTCGCTCTCACTTCCGTCCGGGGCAAGGAAGTCGAGACCTTCAAGGCCCTGGCGAAGTTCGTCCGAGGAACCGGCTCCGACCGGACCGCCGCGATCCGCGCCATTGGCCGGATACCCGTGGCCGACTGGCCGATGGACGAGACCGCTCCGACTCTGGATTCGTTGCTCGCTTATGTGAAGACGATTCCGACCAGAGATCGGACCTCTCCCGCCGCGCTCGACGCGCTCCAACTGGCCGACACGCTCGCCGGGCTCTTGCCGGCGGATCGATCGGTCGCGGTTCGTCGAGAGCTGGGTGATCTCGGCGTCCGGGTGATCCGGCTCGGCACCGTGACCGACCAGATGCTGTTCGACAAGGACCGGATCGCCGCTCAAGCGGGCAAGCCGGTCGAGGTCGTGTTCGAGAACACCGACATCATGCCGCATAACTTCGTCGTGACCCGGCCGGGAGCGCTCGAAGCGATCGGCTTGCTCGGCGAATCTTCGAGCACGTTACCCGGCGCTCTCGAACGAAACTATGTTCCTCAGTCGGACCAGCTCCTCGTTTCGAGCCGACTGCTCGCCCCTCGCGAGTCGCAGAAGATCAGCTTCACCGCTCCGACGGCTCCGGGCGTCTATCCGTATGTCTGCACCTATCCCGGTCACTGGCGACGGATGTACGGAGCGTTCTACGTCGTCGAGGACATCGCGGCGTATCTTGCCGACCCGACCGGCTACCTTGCCGCCCATCCTCTGCCGATCAAGGACGACTTGCTCAAGAACAACCGCCCGCGGAAGGAGTGGACCTTCGACGATCTCGCCTCGGCCGTCGAAGGGCTCGACCGCGGTCGGTCGTTCGCCAACGGCAAGCAGATCTTCGAGGTCGCGAGCTGCGTCTCGTGCCACCGGCTCAACGGAGTCGGCCAGCAGGTGGGTCAGGACCTGAGCCAGCTCGACCCCAAGATGACGAAGCCCGAGATCCTCCGGAGCTTGCTCGAACCATCGGCCAAGATCGACGAGAAGTTCCAGACCCAGGTCTTCGCGCTGAAGTCGGGCAAGGTGGTGACGGGGCTGGTCGTCGAAACAACGCCCGACGCGTTCAAGGTGCTCGAAAACCCGATGGCCAAGACCCCTCCCGTTGTGGTGCTCAAAGCAGATGTGGACGAGCAAACGAAGTCGCCGATCTCGCTGATGCCGAAGGGCTTGCTCGACAAGCTGACCCGTGAGGAGATCCTCGACCTGATCGCGTATATCGCCGCGAAGGGGGACGCGAAGTCGCCCCTGTTCTCGGGCGGGCATGACCACGGACATTGATCAAACCGAGCTCGAACCTCTGGAGTCTTTCCATGATCCGCTACAGTCTCATCCCGATCCTGGCATTGCTGTTCACCTCACCCGCGCGGGCCGATGATTCCTGGGTCGTCTACAAGGGCGAACAAGGCCCGGGCCTGGGCAAGAACGTCGTTTTGATCAGCGGTGACGAGGAATACCGCTCGGAGGAGTCGCTGCCGCAACTGGCCAAGATCCTCGCCAAACATCACGGTTTTACCTGCACGGTCCTGTTCGCGGTCGGCAAGGACGGCACGATTGACCCCAACGACCAGACCAACATCCCCGGCCTCGAATCGTTGCGCAAGGCCGACCTGATGATCATCGCCACCCCGTTC
>JAJYCH010000164.1 GCA_021778575.1 Planctomycetota bacterium | reverse complement strand
CACTTGCTCATATCCGTGGCGAGAACAGTCCTCACGCGGATTTGTTAACATCTCAATTCGATGATCTAGGGAACTCCGATCTATGACGTCGGCTCAGTTTGATGACCTCGGAATCCGCTTCGAATATCCGGCCGAGTGGGAGCTGGAGGTGACCGAGGATGGGCCTCGGGTCACGGTCAGCGTCCAGTCGAACACCGGCCTGGCGTTCGCGCTGGTGACGATCGACTCAGACCGGCCCGAGCCGGTGGAACTGGTTGATGAGGCGCTCGCCGCTCTCCGCGAAGAATATCCAACCCTGTTCGACCAGCCGGCCCTGGAAGAGATCGACGGTCACAAGGCGGCGGGTTATGACGTTGAATTCATGAGTCTCGACCTCAACAACTCCGGGGTCATCCGTGGCTGGCAGACGCCGCGCCGGACGATCTTCCTCCTCGCGCAATGGTCCGACGACCTCGAAGGCGAGGAAGCCGAACTGTCGCTGATCGCCCTTCGCCGATCGCTCGAAGAGACGGATGCTTGACGGCGTCGCCCCCTCACGGTCAAGGAAAGTCGAACTTCGACACCTTGTACTCCGTGCCTGTTTTCTTCAGGGTCATGGTGTAGGTCTTGGAGGCTGTGGCGAACATGGCGGGTCCACCCACGGTGACCTCACCGCTGCCGTTGGTATCCGCGAGATTGTACTGGGTGATCACGATCGACTGGAACGCGCCCCAGGGCTTCATCTTGTCGCTGGCGGCGACGAGTGCCGCACGATCGGTCCCCTCGACCGACAGGGCCAGGGCCTCGTCAATTTTCCCTTCGCTCAGGTCGCGGGTAAATTTCTCGGTCAACTCACGGACCGGTGCCGTCATCTGGTAGGCAACATAGGCTCCCACGCTGACGGCCGACCATCCGCCCAGGCTCAGTACCCCCAGAATCAGCCCGGCGATCGCGAGCCCCTTGCCCGTGACTTGTGGATTGCTCGTTTTCTTGATCCCGACGAACCCGAGAATGATGGCGGCGAGCCCCGTCACGAACGGGATGCAGACCAGAAGCCCGCAAACCAGGCTGGCGATGGCCGAGACACTGGTCCGGGGTTTGGAAATCGAGTTCGGTTCCATGGGGCGGTCGCTCAGGGGAAATAGTGGAGGGGGAAATGCAATCGATCGGCGGTGTTCCACGACAATCGTCGAGGAGACCGGCGCTGTATTAGAAGTCACCCGATGGTCTGGCTCAAGGACTTTCTTCGATTTTTCCGGCGAGCCCGGGATTCGGTGCCGGCCAGCGGATCGGCCTTCCGCTACTGCGCCGGGAGGAAGCCCTGACCGAGGAAATTGGGGGTGTTGAAGACGTCGATCCCCCATTCGGTTCCGAGCAAGATCAAGCCTTCGGCGTTGAAGTGCTCGGGTAGTCCGGTGCCGGGGGAGAGCAATCGGTACGGGATACCGATCCGGTCGGTGTTCGGACCGAGAAAGGTGGCGAAGCCGTCAGTGACGTTAGCCTGAGCTTGTTCGAGCAGCGATCGTTCGGTCAGATTCGTGGCCAGGACCGAGGCGGCCTGGGCGACCATCCACTTGACCGGCACTCCGGTCGTGGCTCGCGACTCGTAGATCAAAGTGGCCAGGTTATTCTGATAAATCGCCGGGTCGATCTCGTCGTCGTTGTCCGTTTCTCCCTGGTCCCAGAGGATCGCCCGGACCCCGCTTCGCATCTTGAAATAATTGAGCGCGTTGGTCAGTCGGTTGAACAGGATCACCTGGGGCGTCACGGCCGTGGGGGCTTTGACATAGCCGGGGAGCCACTCCACGATGGCCGTCCCGCCACAGCCCACCGAATAAAGGCCGATCGGCACCCGCATCACGACCGACAGGTTGTTCGCCATCGTTGGCCAGGCGCTCCCGCCGGTCGTCCGGTCGAAGGCCGGTTGCGGGTCGATCCCATATTGCCAGCTCGCCCCGGGATAGGTCGGGTTGATCCCTCGGAACGGACCATCATTGAAGCTGGAGACCAGGATCGACGGAATATAACCGGTCGGCGCGCCGGAGTTCGTCGAGTTCGACTGGCCTGCGGTGATGAAGACCTCACCCACGCCGACCGCCGCGACGGTCACCGCCGGGCCGACCTGCCCCTGGTAAACCGGGCGGATCTGCAAGTCGTAAAACCCCCCGGCCGGTTGCCGGAAGATCCCCAGAAAATTCCCGCCGACGATCGAGACGTCGATGAGCGGCGTCCAGTTCAGCGCGATTCCCGACATCCCGGCCCGGAGCGTCGACCGGGCCTGAAAGCCATCGGCTTTCCCGCTAAAGGTCCCGGTGAACAGGATATTGCCGATATTGTCATCGCGACGCTGGACGACCTGCCGGACCAGAGGGTCAGTGATCGTCGTGATCATGCCCACCGGCGCGACCTTTGGTTTGCCCGCGACCGCCTGGTCGAGGCCCCCAGGAGCGGCAAGCAACGTCGCCAGAGCGAGCAGACAGGAGGTTCGCGCGTGAATCATGGAGTCGATCTCGAAGAAAGTCGGGAGAAAAAATCAGGCCGGTAACCTCGAAGAAACAGGGGTGGGGGGCGGTCGATCTGGCGGCGATCACTTTTAATGATACCATGTTGTGTGCGTCTTGACTTCGCTCCGGCACGGTTGGTTGGCTTCGATTTGCGCCCTTTGATGTTGCCTTGCGGCGACTTGCCGGCTCAGGCGAGTCTTACCCATCGCCTTCAAGGCATGATAAAATCGTTTCGCTTTGCCGATCGATCGCAGGGCTCCTCGAAGCCGAGGGGTCTGGTCTGATCCCTCAAGTCCGGGCGGGTAGTCGATGAGTGACGTGTCGGAGTCCTGGCGGCGGGTCCGGCGCGCTCCGCTGGCCGCTCTGGCGTTTGGGGTCTCGGTCGGTCTGGTGATCGATCGCTTCGTCGAGCCGTTCTCGACGTTCGGGTGGTCGGTGATCGCTCTCGGAGCGGTCGTGCTGGCTGTCCTGACCTGGCGGAGCCGCCGGATCTCGGCCGGATTGATCGTTCTCGCCTTTGCCGCGCTCGGCGGGGGCTGGCATCATTACCGCTGGACCGACCTGGCCCGGGATGATCTCGCTCGGGCCGACTGGGCCGCGAGCGGTCGCCGGCCCTGCTGGGTCAGAGGCGTGACGGTCGAGGCGGGGGCGTTTCGACCGGGGGATGGCTCGCGGACGGACCGAGGTCAGACCCGGACCGTCCTGGCTTTGACGGCCATCCACGACGGCGGTTCCTGGCAAACCGCCTCCGGTCGAGTTCAAACCATGATCACCGGCGACCGATCGGACCTTGAGGCCGGTCGAGCCATCGAGGCGGCGGGGACGATGGCGGACATCGATGGTCCGCTCAATCCGGGAGAACTCGATTTCCGGCCGATTCTCCGCTCGCGAGGCATCCGGCTTCGACTGACCGTGGATGAGCCGACCGGAGTCTGGCCCGACCCCGCCGGGGCCGACTGGCCCTGGACCCGTCGGCTGGGCGCGCTCCGGGCCTGGAGCCACCACCGGCTGACTTCAGGGTTCGACCCCTCGGTCGCGCCCCTGGCCTCGGCGCTCTTGCTGGGTCGCCGCGACGGGGTCGATCCCGACGTCAACGACGCCTTCGCCCGGACCGGGACGACCCATCTCCTGGCGATCTCGGGCTTGCAGTTGCAGGTTCTGGCCGTCTTCGTCGGTGCCTGCGTCCGGGGTCTGGGAGTCCGACGCAAGCCGACTTTTCTGGTGGTCGCCATCGGTACGGTGGCTTATGCGATCCTGGTCGGTCTGGCGCCCTCGGTGGTCCGGTCGGCGGCGATGACCGTGGGGGCGTGTCTGGCCGGCTGGCGCGACCGCTCCGTCAGTTCGACCAACCTGATGAGTGGCGCGGTTCTGGCCACGGTGATCCTCAACCCGGCCGACCTGTTCGATATCGGTTGTCAGTTGTCGTTTCTCGCCGTCGCCGCGATTCTCTGGCTGGTTCCGGCGGTTCTCGCCTGGCGGAAGCCGGAACTCGAACCGCTCGATGTTCTCGAACGACAGCTCGAGCCCTGGTGGCGGATGGCCTGCCGGATGGGCCTGGCAGGGCTCCAGGCCGGTGTGATCGGCTCGACGATCATCTGGCTGGCGGCCTGGCCACTGGTTGCCTTGAAGTTCCACATCGTCTCGCCGATTGGCATCCTGATCAACATCCCGCTGATCCCGCTGACCTCGTTCGCGCTCTTGCTCTCGGGAATCACGCTGGGCCTGGCGGTGGTCTGGTCTCCGCTCGGCCTGCCGTTCGCCTGGGCCTGCGGTCAGTGCCTCCGCCTGCCCGAGTTCATCGTCAGCTGGGGAACCTCGTTACGGTTCGGTCACACCTTCGTCGCCGGGCCGGCTTGGGGTTGGGTCCTGGCGTTCTATGCGTTGATGGTTCTGGCCAAGCTGGCGCTGATCTGCCGATGGAGGTCAAACCGAGCCTGGTGGGCCTCGGCGATCGGCTGCGGAGCCGTTATCGCTCTCCTACCGCTGATCCCCGACCGTCCGTCGACGACCGAGGCCGACGTCCTCGCCGTCGGTCATGGCCTTGCCATCGTGGTTCGATCTCCCGAAGGTCGAACCGCCCTTTATGATTGCGGCAAGATGGGCGACCCCCACGTCGGCCGACGCGTGATCGCCCCCGCGCTCTGGGCCCGAGGAGTTGGCAAGATCGACGTCTTGATTCTCTCGCACGCCGACGCCGACCACTTCAACGGTTTGCCCGACCTCCTCGACCGCTTTTCGATCGGCGTCGTCCGCGTTCCACCCGGCTTCGACGGCCCGACCAACCCCGCCGCGGAACGGTTGATCGCCGCTGTGCGAGCCCTCCGGATTCCGGTCGAGACCATCGCCGACGGCGATCGGATTGACCTTGGCTCGGGAACAAGCGTGACCGCGATTCACCCTCGGCTCGACAGTCTTCCCGGCTCGTCCGATAACGCGAGGAGCGTGGTTCTCGAAGTCGCCTCGGGCGGCAAGCGATTTCTGTTGACCGGCGACCTCGAAAAGAGCGGCCTCACCGATGTCGTCGCGCGGCCGGTCGAGCCGTTCGACGCGATGCTCGCCCCGCATCACGGCGGCCGGACCTCGAACCCGCCCTGGCTCTACGCCTGGGCCAAGCCTGCGCTGGTCATCAGCAGCCAGCGACCACTCGCCAGCGGCTCGAAGGACCCGCTCGAACCGATCGCCGCCGGCCATTTTCCGGTCCTGAGGACCTTTCAAACCGGCGCGATCCGACTGCGCTGGGCGACCGCCGAGCTGGTTGTCACTGGTTTTCTCGACCCGGTCGCGCCGGTTTCTCTCGGGCCGATCGTCGCGAAGATCGTGGCGGTTCTGGTCGGTCTGATCCTGGGCGCGAGTCTTTGCCTGGCCGTCACCGTGGTCGAGTGGGGAGCCTGGTCGCTGGTCATGCCGGGCCGGAAGCGTCCCCAGCCGTTGCCCGACGATCTACCTGGTGAACGAATCCACGCGCAAGCGTTCGACGGCACGCGACTGACCGGATTCTGGTTCGCGAACGAAGCCGCCGACGGCCGGACGATCCTGCTCCTCCACGGTCTGGCCGAGGACCACGCCGCGCTTCTGGGTCGAGTCGCGCCGCTGCTCCGTCGCGGGTGGAACGTCGCCACGCTCGACGCTCGGGCCTCGGGAGAGAGCAACGGCCATCGAGCCTCGTTCGGAGCCCGCGAGTCGATCGACCTATCAAACTGGATCGATGTCCTGACCCCGCGAGCCGGTCATTCCCCCCGATTCGCCGCCTGGGGCCGGTCGATGGGAGCCTCGACGGCGTTGAAGACCGCCGCGACTGATCCACGAATCCAGGCGCTGATTCTTGAAGCTCCGTATCGCGACCTCCGCCCCGCCGTCGCGAACGTCCTGAAACGATTGAGGATTCCCCTGGCCGGCGGGTTCGCCCGGTTGATCTTGCTAAGGGCGCGGCTGCTGGCTGGAATCTCGCTCGACCAGCCCCGGCCCACCGACCTCGCCCCGAAGGTCACGGTGCCCGTCCTGATCCTCCACGGAGACCTGGACCTGATCGCCCCGATCGCCGACGCCCGAAAACTGGCCGAAGCCTTCCCAAAACCCGCCGAGATCGTCGAGGTCATCGGAGCCGGTCACGCCAACGTGGTGGGAATGGGTGGAGATGTTTTGATGGATCGACTGGGGGCGTTTCTGGATGGGGTGATGCCGGTTACGTAAAGCATGTTTAGAACTCGTTCCCACGGAGGCCCGTGGGAACGAGGAAGTCGTTACGCCCGATCTGTAGTGGACTTCAGCGAAGAGTCTCGCGAGTTTCCTGATTCTAACCGACTATTTCTTATCAGCGTTCTCTTGGCGTCCCTGGCGTCTTGGCGGTAAATTCGTCGTCTTTGAGCGCAATTTCGGGCAATGCAGGTCCACCACCCTGAAATCCATCATGAGCCAGAACGACTCATTCCCAGATCTTTCGCAGAGTATCGGCGTGTTCGTCAAATCGTGCTTTTTCCCGGTCCTTTTGCACGGCTCTCGCGGCATCCCACCCAGCTTGCTCTTCGACCGTGAACTCCATCGGTTCGAACTGCTCCATCAGCGCCAGGTCGCTCGCGATCCTTTCGGGCGTCTCCTCATCCAAAGAATCGATCGTGATCGGCTCAATCCGGACCTCGGTCCCCTCGGGCCAATTGACCGGTGCTTCGAGTTCAATCTTGCCATTCTTGACGGTCGCTTTGATGACAGTCATGCCCCATTTCCTCTCCCGGTTCGATCGTTGGACCTCCCGATCATAATCGTTCATGCTCCGTTCGAGTAGGGTAGGTTCCGCTTGCCAATCAAGCAAATCTGGATTGGTGGGCCGAGCCCACCCTACGCGATTCACATCTCATCAACCTTCGGCTTGTCCGCGAACCAGGGATAAATCGCGGGGAGGACCAGCATTGTTAATAATGTTGATGTGAACAGGCCGCCGATCACCACGGTTGCCAGGGGGCGCTGGATCTCGGCTCCGGGGCTTGTTGAGAGGGCCATCGGGATGAATCCGAAACCGGCGACCAGCGCGGTCATCAGGATCGGTCGGAGCCGGACCAGCGCCGCTTCTCTCGCGGCTTCGTGCGGTTCGACTCCCTCGGACCTCAGGTGCTCCACCGCGCTCACCCAGACCAGGCCGTTGAGCACCGCGACACCGAAGAGGGCGATGAATCCCACGCCCGCCGAGATCGAGAACGGCAAGCCTCGAACCGCCAGCGCGAAGATCCCGCCGGTCGCGGCGATCGGCACGGCCAGGTTCACCAGCAAGGCCAGCTTGAGCGAGCCGAAGGTACTGTAAAGCAGCAGGAAAATCAGCAAAAGCGCGACCGGAACCACGATCATCAGCCGCTGCGTGGCGGTCTGGAGGTACTCGAACTGGCCGCCCCAGCGAATGATGTAGCCGGGGGTCTTGGGAACCTCCTTGTTGATCGCGGCCTGGGCCTCGGCCACGAAACTGGCGATGTCGCGCCCTCGGACGTTCACACCAACGACGGCTCGCCTCTGGACGTTTTCACGTTCGATCTCGTTGGGGCCTTCCTCGATGGCGATCGTGGCCAGATCCTTGAGCGGGATCGGCTTCCCTTTGGGGTCGGCGATCCGGATCTCGCCGATCCGGTCGGGATCGTTCCGCCAGGAGGCGGGCAAACGGACCTGGATCGCGAACCGTTTCTGCCCCTCGAACAGGGTGCCGACGGTCGTTCCGCCGAGCGCGGCGACGGCGTCGAGCACGTCGTTCGCCTTGATTCCGTAGCGGGCGAGCTGGTCGCGCCGGACGGTGACTCTCAGCATCGGCAGCCGTCCTTCGCTGGGCGACTTGATGTCCTCCGCTCCGCGAATCCGGCCGAGGATCTTTTCGACCTGCGACGCCTTCAGGCGAAGCACGTTGAGATCCGGCCCCGAGATCAGGGCGGCCACGTCGCTCTTGACGCCCGCCACCAGCTCATTCACTCGCATCTCGATCGGTTGACTGAAGCCGAACTTCACCCCCGGAACGTTCTCGGAAAGCTCCTTGTCCATCTCCTCGATGAGCGCGTCGCGAGTCAGCCCGGCTCGCCATTCGGACTGGGGCTTGAGTAACGTCCAGACATCGGTCTGATGAACGCCCATGACGTCGTTGGCAATCTCGGGGCGACCCGTCTTGCAGTAGACCGTCAACACTTCAGGAAATTTCTTGACGATCTTTTCAATCTCCGATGACATTGGCACCGCCCCTTCGAGCGACGCCGAGGGGATTCTCACGGCTTCAATCAAGATATCCCCTTCGTTGAGCCTCGGCATGAACTCGCCACCGAGGTTCATCGCGACCGGCACGCTGACACCCACCAGGCCCAGCGAGATCAGTGTGGCGATCACCGGTCGGGAGATCACCCGATCAAGTACCGGCGC
>JAJYCH010000163.1 GCA_021778575.1 Planctomycetota bacterium | reverse complement strand
TCGAGATCGGATTCGAGCGGCTCGACTGGGACGCGATCCAGGTCGAGCTGGGAGAACCGGCGGCCGACGGCACCGTCGAGCCGGGCGCGGTGGTCCCGTTCTCGATCGCCTTCAACGTCCTGACGCCCGAGCCGGCCAGCGTCAACCTCCGCTGCTCGGCCGAGCTTCGGCCCGCGCACGGAGGCGAGCCGGTCTGGCGGAACGAGTGGCAGGAAGTCGTCGCGACCAATGTCCTCGAACCGGCCCGGCATGCCTTGTCGATCACCCCGAGAGGACCGGAAGGAACCTACGTTCTCGAAATCAAGACCGCCTGGGAGCCGCTCGGAGACCCGGCGGGAACGCGGCTCGGGCGCTGGGTCCGGCGGCGGCGCAACCCGTCGCAGACGACCTCGGCGACCCGGCGGGTGACCCTGGCCGTCCTGGCCTCGCAATCGCCGGCGCCTCCGGTGCCGACGAAGGCCGAGCAGGGGGTCGGCAACCCCGAGGTCGACGCGATCGACCTGACCCGCCCCTGGGGGCATCGGGCGTCGGCGACCGGGCGGTCGCCGCTCGATGGGACCGGCCGGAACTTCTGGACCGTGCCCGAGGTCGCGCTGGTCGACTCCACGCTTCGCGACCGGCTTCGGGGCTGGATCAACCGGAACGGGGTCGAGCATTCCACGCTGGCCCCGGCCGATTCGACCGGCCTGGCCTGGTCGGCGGTCGGTCTCCGGGTCGCCCATCCCGATCGGCCGCACCGGCTCTCGGTGACGATCACCGGGGGGCATCCCGCGGCGCTGGGCGTGGCGATGGTGGCCGGCGGTGGACCGGGCGGGCGAGGGCGAGTGGTCCTCGACGCCTGCGCTTCGGGCTCGCCGATCCTCGAAGGGGCCGCTCCCACCGTCTTCTCCTGGCCAATCTGGCCCGACGACCCGGCCCCGGTCCTGGTCCTGGTCAACCGGAACTCCTCGGCCCCGGTCCAGATCGGCGCGATCCTCTTGACCGAGCTGGCCGAGCTTCCCCCGGCGTCGCCGCCTCGGGTCCTCGAACGCTCGATCGGCCTGCACCTGGCCGGGCTCCGCGCGCTCGAACGGTTTGGCGGCGGGAACGATTCGGGACGGGTCGACCCGCTCGTTCAGGCCCGGAACCTGTCGAGCTACCTGGCCCACTGCGGAGCGTCGAGCGTCGTTCTTCCCGAGGGGCTGGCCGACCGGGCTCGACGCCAGGCGCTTGATGGCCAGGCCGACGAGGACTCGACCGGCCCCGACCGGCTCGATCTCTTGCTCAGGGTCCTGAGCCGGCGCGGGGTGGAAGCCTGGGTCGATGTCGACTTCGACGGCCCCCTGCCCGGCCTGCCGTCCCCCAGCTCGACCGAGGCCTGGGCCGAAGGGTTGCTCCGGGTCGATCGCCGGGGGATCGCCGACGGCCCGCGGTACATGCCGATTCACCCGCGGGTTCGCGAGGCGATGGCCCGGAAAGTCGCCGAGGCGATCGCCCCTCGGAAGTCCCGGCCCAACCTGGTGGGCGTCTTGATCCGGCTCGGGCCGGGCTCGACCTTGCCGGGAAGCCCCGACATGGGGCTCGACGACGGCACGTTCGCCCGGTTCGTGGCCTCGGCGTTCGAGCCCAGCTCGGCGTCGAGGGTGCCCGGCCAGGGTTCGAGCGACCCCGCCCGGTTCGAGGCGAGAGCCCACTACGTCGAAGGGGCCGGCAAGTTGCCCTGGCTGGCCTGGCGAGCCCGCGAAGTCGCCGGGCTCTATGCCGGACTGGCCGAGAAGGCCCGGCGAGTCGCCCCCGGGGCGAGCCTAGCCGTGGTCACGCCCGGCCTCGAAGTCGGCCCGGTGGCCGAGGAGGCCCGGCGGATCGACCTCGCCGGTCTGGGACCAAACCAGTGGTGGCGCGGCGTCGGCCTCGACCTGGCCGAATGGCCCAGGTCCGACGGAGCGCCGATCGTCTGGCGAGGGGTGGGCCTGTCGACCGACGACCTCGGCCACGACCTGGCGACCAGCCCCGAACTCGACGACCTGGTCGCCGCCCGGCCGATCCGAGGGGCCTTGCTCGGCATCGAGACGATCGACCTCGACGGCGATTCGCCCCGCTCCTCCGCCCCCAGGCTCACCGCCTGCCCGATCATCGAAGGCCCCCAGGGGGACGAGCCGCTGGGCCACAGCCTGGCCCGGCTCGACCCTCGCAAGGTCCTGCTTTCGAGCACCAGCCTGGCCGGGCAGGAAGAACGGATTCGCCGGTTCGGCCGGGTCTTCGCGTCGCTCCCCGCGTCGCCGGGCGGAGCGCCCGAGCCCCGCCAACCTTCGGGAGTGAGCGCCCGGCTGATCCATTCGGGCAACGACACCTACCTGGCCCTGGCCAATGACACGCCCTACCCGGTCCTTCTCGAAGCGGTGCTCCAGGCCCCGGCCGGAGCGGCGGTCGTCGACCTCGGCCGAGGAATCCGGCTCGACCCCGAAAAGGGGCCGGGGACGATCCGACTGGTCCTCGAACTGCTCCCACATGGGGTTTCGGGCATCCAGGTCGGCTCGCCCGAGGTGACCCTGGCCTCGGTCGTGCCGCACGCCAGCCAGGCGGTCAGCGACGGGATGAAGGCCCATTACGACGACCTCAGCCTGGCCCTCAAGCGGCTCGATCGGCTCGCGCCCGGCGACCCGGGGGCGACCACCCGGAACGGCCCGGCGAACCCCGGTTTCGAGCCCGATTCGGTTCAGCTCGCCACCTCGAAGACTGCCCCGCCGATCGCCGGCTGGGAGATCGCGGGCGAGCCAGGGTCGGCCGAACTCGACCGCGACCGCCCCCACTCGGGACGCGGAAGTCTTCGGCTCGACGCCAAGGCCGGCGCTCCCGCCGTCGTCAGCGAGCCGTTCCGGACCGACGCCCGATCGTCGCTGACCATCAAGACCTGGATCAGGACCGACCGGACCGAAGCGAAGGTCCGGGTCCGGATCGACGGTCTGGCCGCCGGTCGACCCTACGCCCGCCAGCTCGAACTGCCGACGCCGAGCCGGGGCGACTGGGCCGAGTCGATCATCAAGGCGTCGCAGCTCCCCGATGGCGGGCTCGAATCGGCCCGGCTCCGGTTCGAGCTGATCGGGCCGGGACGACTCTGGATCGACGACGTCTCGGTCGTCGGCGACGCCCTGAGCGAGTCCGAACGGCTCAACGCCCGCCGCGACCTGACCGCCGCGCTGTCGGCCTACCGCGAAAAACGCTACGCCGACTTCGCCCGGCTGGGAAGCTCGCACTGGGCCCGACACGCCTCGAACCTGCCGACCGAGACCATCGCGGGGGATCGCTCCGGAGTGATCCGGACCAGCGAGACACCTTCCGCCCTTCCGCCCAGCCGCCGCCTACGGTAAGATCGGGCGGAAATCAAGGGAGAAGACGTACCGTCGGGCCAAACAAACGGCCCATCACGGAGGAGGACTCGGGTGTTCGTTGCTTGCAACACGCTATGCTTCTCCAGGGAGCCGATGGAGTCGGCCATCCGGCACATCGCCGACCTGGAATTCCGCAAGATCGACCTGGCGCTCTTCGAGACCGAGAACCACCTCCGCCCATCGGCGGTGGCCGAGAGCCTCGACGCCTCGATGGGCCGGCTCCGCGACGCGCCCAGCATGACCCCCTCGGCCTACGGGATCGACTTCGGCGACGCCGAGCCAGCCGTCGTCCGCAAGCGGTTCGAGGCGATCTGCCGCCTGGCCAAGATCCAGACGGTGGCGGTCCTGACGATCCCCGCCTCGCCGATCGGCACGCCGTTCGACGACGAGGTCAAGCGGCTCGCCGGTCTGGCCGGTCACGCCAGCCGCGAAGGGTTGGTCCTGACCTTGATGACCGACTCGAAGACGATGACGTCCGACCCCTCACTCGCCGCCGCGCTCTGCAAGGCCGTGCCGGGACTGGGCCTGACGCTCGACCCCAGCCACTACATCCAGGGACCGCTCGCCGGAGGCAACTACGACGAGGTCTTCCCGTTCGTCCAGAACGTTCTGCTTCGAGACACCGGACGCAAGCCCGGCGAGTTCCAGGTGAAGGTCGGCCAGGGGGAAATCGAATACGGCCGGATCGTCAACCTCCTCGAACGAAACGGTTACGACCGGGCCCTGACCGTCTCGATCCTCGACTCACTGGACAGCCCCTTCGAGGTCGAAGTCGAGGTCCGCAAGCTCAAACTGTTGCTGGAGAGTTTGATTTAAAGTCGGAGAATCACCTTTGGATACGATGGCCTCACTGCTGGATCGGTTTCCGGGTGAGTTCGCCCCACTCGCGGACGTCGCGCGCCGATTGCTGGACCGGCCAGGCAATCCTTCCGCCGACGGCGTCCTGAGCCTCGGCCATCGTCCCTGGGTCGCGACCGAAAACTATGCGATCACGCTCTACCCCGGATTGTCGGAAGACGCCTTGGAACGATATTGCGAGCGCTTCAAGGTCGTCGTTCCCGCCATGTACGCCGAGTTCCTGGCGACGACGAGCGGGGCGTTTTGCTACGGAATGTCGCTGGCCGGCGTGCCTCGTTCCATGATGGGGAAACTACCTTTGCTCGATCGCTCGCGGCTCCAGTGTCACGACCTGGCGACTGCGGTGAACCTCTGGTCGACCGAGTATCGGCGGGTTCCCGAAAAGGCTTTCCATTTTGGTGGTCGGCATTACTCAGACCGCGAGAACGTCGGATATTTTATCGTCGAGGGACGCATTCTCAGCATTCGAAGGACCGGCCGCGTCGTCGGAGAGTGGAAGAAGTTCGGCGATTTCCTTCGCGACGAGTTACCAGCATCCGAGAAGCTTGACAACGAACTCCATCCCGACCCGCCTCCTGGCTGAGCGCGGCGGCCCGCCAAGCGAACCCTACGAAAATCGATAACGACCTGGTAGATTAGGATCAGGTAACTTGTCCTCGGGGCCGTGATGTGGAGATACGCTACTACCTCGATCCTGAGACCGGCCTCCCTCATATTTATGGGCATGGTGTCAGTGAGGAAGAGGTTGAGCAAGTCTTCCGTGGGAATGGAGAGGATCTCAGTGCAGCCAATGGCGCGCGAATGAAGCTGGGCCGGACCACGCTCGGCCGGTATCTCCAGATCATCTATTCGCCCGACGATGGCCTGGACAGCGTCTTTGTGATCACGGCGTATGAGCTTCGAGGCAAGTCGAAGAAAGCGTTTCGGCGTCGGCAGAGGAGGAAACCGCGATGAATCGGCCGCAACAATTTCCGCCAGGCTGGAATGAGGATCGAATCCGCCAGGTTCTGGCCCATTACGAAGACCAGACCGAAGAAGAGCAGGCCGCCGAGATCGAGGAGGCGTTCGAAGAGGAGGGGACGACCCTCATTTCCGTACCCACCGAGCTTGTTCCCGAAGTCAGGGCGCTGATCCTCCGTGGGCAGCGAGCCTGAGTATGAGTCAATAAATGGAGCATCTCCATGCATGCCTCTCCTAGATTGATGAACCTTCTTTCAAAGGTTGTGATCCTTTGGGGCATCGGTTCGCAGAGCGTCACGCTCGGCCAGGAGGTCAGGTTGACCTTACCGGCTGACGACCCTGTTGAAAATTCGGAGCCGGTTTCGTCCATCGCGTTTTCACCCGACGGGAAGCTGATTGCCACCACACACGGCACAAACCTGGGAATGCTCCAGAAACCAACTCCCGGCCAGACGATCCTCTGGGACGCTCCGTCGGGAAAGCGAGTGAAGGCGATCAGTGCCCTCCAGGATGGGGTCCGCCTGGCCGCCTTTTCTCCCGACGGCAAGACCCTGCTAGTCCTGGAAGGCCCGGGAATCATCCGTTGGATCGCCATCCCCGAGGGACGCGAGATCCGCAAGTTCCAGCTGGACGATCAGGACCGAGGATACTACTCGGTCGCGTTTTTTCCAGATGGGAAACAACTGGTCGCAGGGATTGCGGCAAATATCGGAAGTCCGAAAAGCGAGGTCCAGATTCTTGATCTCACCAGCGGAAAACTGGTCCGGACTCTCGTCGGCCATCGTGCGACGGTCGACTCGGTGGCGGTCTCTCCCGATGGCAAGCTGGTGGCCAGCGGCGCGATGGACGGAACGGCCAGGATCTGGGACGCCCGGACCGGACTGACGCTGGCAATCCTGAAGTTTCCGCCGTCGGAGAAGGTTCTTGAAGCGATCGCTAAAGAGAAGCCAACTCCCGAAGAAATCGAAATGGAACAATATCTCCACTGGATGCAGTCCGTGGCTTTCTCTCCCGATGGCAGAACGATCGCTGCGGCATGCACAGCGGGTTTCGAAGATCCCGCAGAGGTTGGGGTCTGGGAGATCTCGACCGCCAAATGGAAGGCGACGTTGAAGACGATCGACCCCAGGATTCAACAGGCCGTATTTTCTCCTGATGGCAAGACGCTCGTGACGGCCGGCTCCAATGGAACGACCACGCTTTGGGATACCGCGACGTCCAAAAATATCGGAACAATCACGGGGTGCTACCCGATTGCATTCTCGCCCGATGGGAAAACGATCGCCGCAACCGTCAGCACCCGGTCGATCGTTATCCAGAAGACTCCAAATGCCGATCCTCGTTAATCCTACAAAACTCGTATCTTCAGTAACGCAGGCTGGGCCTCGACACAACTTCTGACTCGTTCCCGCGATCCTCTCCTGAGAAGGCCCGCTTTGACGATCCGCCGCCGTCTTCGAGCCCGTTGGCGTCAGTCGAAAGAGGACACAGCGTGTCCATGACTGCAACCCATTCAAGAGATCAGATTTGACGATCCGCCGCCTGATGATGGTCGTGGCGATCACTGGCCTGATGGTCGGCTTCGAGATCGGTCGCCGACGGCGCGCGACCTTTCTCGAACTTGCCCGGCTTCATGCGAATACGGCCTGGGTCTTGCGCAATGAGACCGGCGAATCGGACGAACCAGGGCCGCACGGCGACCCGGCGACGAACCGTCGTCGGGCCGATTATTGCGCGGCTCTGTCCCGGAAGTACGAACGGGCGGCCCGTTATCCCTAACAGCCCGTCGAGGCCGACCCGCACTGGCCCGAGTGATCGATTACTTGCCGACGGCGGTCTTCTTGGCACCCTTGCCGGCGTCCTCGTCTTCCTTGAGGTAACCGGAGATCAGGCCGTAAGAGATGATCCCGCCGATCACGAACAAGGCGATCCACAGGCCCCACTTATCCATAAATCGTTGCATGCGGAACCCCTTGACGTCGAGCGGCGTGACCGCTGATCGTCGGTGGTTGAAAGTGCCTCGCGAAGCGAGGCCGGTTCGACGAGTGTAGCAGATCAAACCTGGGAAAGATCAAAAAATTTCCAGGCTTTTCGCTCCACTCGGAAATATCCCGCACATCCCCGTCCACTTCCCCGTCGCCTTCGGATGGACAGGCGTTTAGAATGGAACCGGTGTCCGAGCGCGTTCGAGGGAGGGCGAGACCCGGCGATGGATTCGATCAGCTGCAATGATCCACTCCGGCAATCCGCGCTCTTCGCTCTCGAAGCGGAGACCGATTCGACCACGGCCGTCGCGGTCGACGGGCCGTTCGCCGGCGTTGTCTTCAACCGGCCGGTCGATCAGGTCTTCTCGTACCGGATTCCGCCGGGCTTGCGGACCCGGGTCGTTCCAGGGCAGCGGGTCAAGGTTCCTCTGGGACGCGGCAATACGCCGGTCGTCGCTTATTGCGTGCGGGTCGATGACTTTGCCGAGGTTGATCCCCGGAAGATCAAGGAGGTCATCGACGTCGTCGACGACCCGCCGCTGGTCGATCAGCCGATGCTCGACCTGACCCGGTGGCTGGCCGGCTATTACGCGTGTGCCTGGGGGCAGGCTCTCGACTCGGTCGTGCCGGCCGGGGTCAAGAAGCAGGCGGGAACTCGGGTCTGGACCTGCTTCACCGTTCCCGACTCGACGCTCGGGGCCATTGCCGATGGCTCGGCGAAGCTCAACCCCAAGCAGCTCGAAGTGATCCAGGTCGTGGCCAAGGCGACCGTCCCGCTCACCCTGGCCGACGTCCTGAACCGGGCCAAGTGCGGCCCGGGAGTGGTCGACACCTTGCGCAAGCGGGGTTTGATCCACACCGTCAAGCGGCGGATCAACGCTCCCTCGGTCGACGAGGACGAGGTCGAAGGAGGCCGGAAACCGGCTCCCGCGCTGACGGTCGAACAGACCGCCGCGCTCGACCAGCTCCGGCCCAGCCTTCAAGGGGGGACCTTCGCCACATTCCTGCTCCACGGAGTGACCGGAAGCGGCAAGACCGAGGTCTATCTGGGAGCGATCGAGGAGGTCGTCGCCCGGGGGCGCGAGGCGATCGTCCTGGTCCCCGAGATCAGCCTGACGCCTCAGACGATCCGCCGGTTTCGCCGCCGGTTCGACCGGGTGGCCGTGCTCCATAGCCACCTCAGCGAGGGGGAGCGGCACCGCCACTGGCGGAGCA
>JAJYCH010000162.1 GCA_021778575.1 Planctomycetota bacterium | reverse complement strand
AGCCCACGGCTCCGGCTGGAATGGCGGGCGTGGTGATCGTCATGTTCGATCCAATCGAATAAACTTGCCAGAGGCCGTTTCCGGCAGTCCCTTTACCTTTTTGCCATTCGCTATGCATCGCGGTATTCGAGGTCCCATCAATGATCGCCGCCAGGGTGACCACGCCGCCGTTGGCCGTCCCGAACGTGCCGCTACTGCTCGTCGTGACCGAGCCCATGACATAGGCGGGGCCATCGATCATGCCACGGTTGAACGACAGGCTGGTGCCGATGTTGTTGCCGTAGTTGCAATCGCCGAAGTCATGCCCGGGATAATTCGACATTCCTCGGTTGACGATGGTGCCGTCGGACGGGCAGAGAAACGCGGCGATCGAGGTGGCCGATGCGGTCCCATTAGCGGCGAGGTTGTATTCGATCGACTGGTTCATGGCGTTGTAAACGGCCGACTGTTCGAGATAGGGAAGAATCCTGACCTTCATCCCGAAGTCGTTGGAGTAGGCTGTCGCGGAGTTGAAGACGGTGGCGTTATCGCTCGGCGGCAGACAACCATTGGTACTTTCATAGTTCATCACCGCCAGGCCGATCTGCTTCAAGTTGTTCACGCACTGGCTCCGCCGTGCTGCCTCGCGGGCCGCCTGAACGGCCGGCAGAAGCAAGGCGATGAGGACGGCGATGATCGCGATGACAACCAGCAACTCAATCAACGTGAAAGCGCGACGACGCATGGACAGACCTCCCGGAGAGCAGGAAAGGTTGACGCGAATGTCGATGTGTTCGGAACAGTTGAGAAGGGTTGAGGATGCATTATCATCTGTCGAGATTCCCCCGGCAAGGATATTTTTGGAAGAAAGTCGCCCGCTCTCGCCGCTCGTGAACTGATCTTTTTCGGATGGGGTGTTGCTCGATTTTTTGAGGACGAAGGCAGGCCTGATGGTTGGATGGGACCTCAAGGGCTCTGGAAGTCTGGTTCGACGATCATTGCCAATGGCCCTCGACCTGCTTCGGGAGTACCGACACCGTGCCTTTCTCAGAACCCGGAAGCAAACCTGTCAAATCTCTTCCGAACATGACCTTGCGTCCGGACGTCCGTGGCGTTAACCTCTAACAACTCTTCGGAAACGAGGGGCGGTAGCTCAATTGGGAGAGCGCAGCGTTCGCAATGCTGAGGTTGAGGGTTCGATCCCCTTCCGCTCCACTAGCCTTTGCAACGACTTACGGCGAATTCTGGAATCGTTTCCGTTCCTGTTTTGGGTTCGGGGTCGATTTCATTTTTTATCTCTTATTGTTGGCAATTTTACTCGGTTGCCATTCGTTTTTCTAAAATCTTCACAAAAGATGTTGCTGGGATTGCCAGACGGGTCCCAGGACGGGCATCCGGTCGGATCGGGTCATGACCTGGTAGTAGTGGCTGGCGGGCTCGCAGATCATGTAGGCGACGGCGATTCCCCGTTCGTCGGGGACGAGGATTCCTCGGATCTCCTGGCGGACGCGGTACCAGACCCCTCGTTCCAGGGCGAGCGTGGCGGGGATGTCGACGAGGATGGCTCGCGAGTTTCGCCAGCCCCCTTCGTTGATCGTCGATAGCCAGGTCCAGCCGGTCCGAGGGAGAAATCGGCTCTGCCCCCGGGCGTTCCCCCAGCGGACGATCTGGAGCCGGCCATCACGCCAGACCGGTAGCCTGGGTTTGCGATCGCGGAACAGGAACTGGACCTCGCGCTCGCCGCCCCGCTCGTGGGCTCGACGGTACAGGCCATGCCGCCCGATCAACTCCGTGGGCAGTTCGCTCCATGCCAGGCTGATTCCGGCGCACATGTTTTGATAACGGGTCGCGGTTAGCGGGAAGTCGTCAGTGACCCGCTAGAAACAACTCTTCCCCCGGATGTCGCAGATATCAAATTCATTGGCTGTGTCCTGATAGATCGAGACCAGCGGCAAGGTTCCGGCGCTTCGGAGGGCGAACCGGCCGTGTCGGAGGTTGCTCTCGCGCTTGAGTCGGGCGACGGCGACGGCTCGTTCGGCGGCCTCGGGCTTGTCGAAGAGGCCGAGCTGGGCCTGCCCCTTGGGGACGAGATGTTCGGCGATGATCTGCATCTTCGACGCCGCGACCCGGGGGACCCAGGCTCTCCGGAGGCAAGGCCGAGCCACGTCGAGCAAGAGGTCGAAGCGGTCGGTCGGGATGGTCGGGTTCAACTGGCCGACCCCTGCCTGGCCGTTTCGGTAGGCGACCCAGACGGTGAGCCGACCGGCGAGAACTTCGTGGAATTCCAGCTCCTCGATCAATCGTTCGAGGTTCCGGATCAGCCAGGCGTAAAGCATGATCGGATCGACGGTTGACTCGCCCAGACTGCCGCCTCGCGAGAGTGCCTTGTGGGCGGGCCGCTGGGGATGAATCGGCGTGACGGCCTCGCCATTCAGTTCCCACCAGAGCGCCTCGCCCGAGGCGGTGAGCAGCTCGCGGACGAGCCTGCGGTCGGCCCGGGCGAGGTCGAGACAGGTCTCGATGTTCCAGGGCAAGAGCCGTTTGGCCCGGCGGCCGGCGATCCCGGTGATCTCGGTGACGGGCCGCTCGGCCAGGAGTTCGGTCTCGGCGTCGCGGTCGAGGACCGCTAGCGCTCCGAACGGCTTGGCCGAGTCGGAGATCAGCTTGGCCAGGGTTCGGGTCCGGGCGATCCCGACCGTCACCGGCACGCCCAGGTTGGTCATGATCTTGTCGCGCATCGCCTCGGCCAGATCCTGAAGCGATTGCCCGCGCGCCGGCTGGGCGACGAAGAAAAACTCGTCGATCGAGTAATATTCGACCCGGGTCGAGAAGTCGCGCACGATGTCGAACATGCATCGGCTCAAGACCTCGTACCAGCGGAAGTCACGCTTGATATAAATGCCATCGGGACATTTGACGCGTGCTTCCCAGATTGGTTCACCGGTCTTGACCCCGGCGTTCTTCATCTCGTAACTCTTGGCGATCACGCAAGCCCCCTGGTTGCCCAGGACGCCCACGGGCTTCCGCTCCAGGAACGAGTCGCGGACGCGCTCGGCCGAGACGTAAAAGCAATCCGCGTCCAGATGTCCCACGGCAATCGGGGTTCTCATGGACGGAAGTTTAGTCTGAACCAAAGAACAGGTCAAGACTAACGAGCGAATGTTGGCCCGAGGATGTTGCCGATTGTCCGGGCCATCCGCGAATGTCCGGCTTCCGATAGGTGGATCGAGTCGAGCGTGGCTCCGCCGGAGGCCAGGATTCCCATCAGGACCCGCTTGGGGACGAGCCATGCCTTGTGCCGGGCGGCGAGCCGGCGCTGAATCATGCCGAACTGGTTATAGGTGGGGGGCAGGGGCAGTTCGAGAAACACGACGACCAGGCGGGCTTGTGGGAGGGCCTTGGCGACGTCGAGTCCCGCGACCGAGAGGTCGATCACCTTGATCCCGCGCTGATCGGCCAGGAGTTTGGGCCAGGTGGAGGTCTCGCCGCCGACCCCGGCGCTGATCGAGTCGCCGATCACGGTGACGACCGGATTTCGCGCGGGGGGAAGTGTTGGGATCAGGTGGTAGGGGATTTCAAGGGCGGCTCCGAGCCACCAGGCGGCGAGAACCGCGCCGCGAAATCCCCGACGCATCGACCGGAACCGCTCGGAGGTCGTCCGCTCCAGGCCGATCCAGACGATCGTGGTCGACCCGGCCAGAGCGTAGAACCACCAGGGGGCGGGCGTGGCTGATCCGGCGATCAGGATCAACCCAGTCAAGCCCGCGACGGTCCTCGTCAACGACCACCACCGGCCCGCTTTGCGCCAGGCCAACCCGACCGCCAGCGTGATCAGGGCGATTCCCGAGAAATACGCCTGGCCGCTCGCGAAGTGGTAGGCCAGGGCGGTTGTCATCGGGGTGGTCTCAGGCCAATGAATCAAGGTCGCCCTTGATCTCGATGTCGGCCAGGTCTTCGAGCTTGTAGGTCAGGCCATTGATCTCCAGCTCCATCTCCTCGAAGGAAGAGAGTTCGTCCTCGTCGAGGTCTTCGTCGTCCTCAAGGGCCTGGCGGTCTTCAAGAGCGATCACCAGCGCGGTCTCGAAATCGTCGCTCGAAATGTTCCGGCTGGCAAGGGCTTCGGGGCGAGGGGTGAAGATCATCTCGATCTCGCCGGTGATCTCGTCGTCGTCGGTGATCTCGTCGTCGCTCATATTCGGAGTCCTGATTTGGGGCGGAGAACAACTGGCTTCTCGTGTGCATGCTCGATTCAAAGAAACTCGACCCGACCGGCCATTTCTTCGGGTTCAAGCAGATCCCAGATGTCGAGGAGACCTCGAACGATCTGGCCGACGCTTCGACTTTCCATCGGGCAGTAAACGATCCCGTTATGGGCCTCGCCCGATCGATGACTCACCAAGAAATCCGAATCCTGGGTGAACAGGACCCGATCATGGGTCAGCGAGTACTCCCATTGTTCGGCGTCGGTCGCCCCGAGGAGGCCAACTTCGGAAGTCGTCGTCACGTCGATGCCGTGACGGCGAAGTCCATCGGCGATCGCTCGGGCGCAGTTCTCATCAAGATGGAATCGAATCGTCCGCGGCATCAGCCCTCCGAGCCTCCCGTTTTTCTCGGAGAAGCGACGGCATCGATTCCTTCATCGCTTCATACTCACGTCGTTCCGCCTGAATGTCGGCGTTGATCTCCTCGCGATGATCGTGATAGTACGCGAGAGCCGCGTGAATATCGGCCAATGTCAGATGGGGATACTCGGAGACGATCTGGGCTGGGGTTTGACCGATTCGCTCGTGCCAGATGACGACATGCTTGACCGGGATGCGGCTGCCGGCAATCCGAGGTTGGCCGCCGCAGGTCTCCGGCGTGCAAACGATGTGCTCGCGAATGACAGAAGGCATCGTCAAAGACGAGACAGGGTCTGGAATGGTCGTCGGTTTCATGCCATTGATCGTAGCTCGTCGAAGAAACTTTGTCGCCTGGATTTTGGAGATCCCGAGCAGAATGCGGTTCAGCTCCGATGGGTTCGCAGGGCGTCGAGGGTTGCGGCCATGTCGTCGGGCAGGGGGGCGGTAAAATCCAGCTCCTGGCCGGTGATCGGGTGGCGAAAATGGAGGGCGTGCGCGTGCAGGGCCTGGCGGTCGAGAAGGACGGTCGAGGCGTCGGGATGATCAGAGCCGAGGAGGTCGCCGAGCCCAAAGCTGGACCGGTTGGCGTAAGCCTTGTCGGCCAGGATCGGGTGGCCGATATGGGCCAGGTGGACCCGGATCTGGTGAGTCCGGCCGGTCTTCGGCTTGCAGCGAACCAGGGCGTAGCCGTCGAACCGTTCGAGCACCTCGTAGAAGGTCATGGCTTCCTTGCCGCCATCCTCGACCGAGCGGATGGCGATCTTCTCGCGCTGGGTGGGATGGGTGCCGAGCGGCTTCTCGATGAAGTCGCTGTCGCGGGACGGCATCCCGTAAACCAGGGCGAGATATTCCTTCCGGATCGTTCGCGACTCGAATTGCCAGGACAGGTCTTTGTGGGCCTTGTCGTCCTTGGCGACGATCAAGAGCCCCGAAGTATCGCGGTCGAGCCGATGGACGATTCCGGGGCGGTGATCGCCGCCGACGGTCGAGAGCGAGTCGAAATGAAACTGAAGCGCGTTGACGAGGGTCCCGCTCCAGTTCCCTCGGCCCGGGTGCGTGATCAGGCCCGGCGGCTTGTTGACGACGGTGAAGTGGTCGTCCTCGAAGATGATCCCGATCGGGATATCCTCGGGTACAAAGGAACCGTCACCCAGGTCGGGCAGCCAGACCCGGATCGCGTCCCCTTCCCGGACCCGGTACGACGCCTTGGTCGGCTGGCCATTGATCAGCACGGCCTCGGCGTCGATGACCTTCTGGATGACGCTCCGCGAGAAGTCGGGATATCGGCTTGTCAGGTACGAGTCAATCCGTTTGCCCACCATCCGGGCCTTGACGACGAACTCGGAGGGGATGGCGGACAACTCGGGCGGCATGGCGACGGTCACGGGACTCAGGTCGGAGGACTTATTTGGGAGCTTCGACCTTGGGCACTTCGGCTTTGGGAGCTTCGACCTTGGGAGTTTCGGTCTTGGGCACTTCGGTCTTGGGAGTCTCGACAGGTGGCGGGGTGACCGGGTTCGGGGTCGTGGTCGCTGGGGGCGCGGCGAGGTCGGCGGGCACCGGGATATCGGCTCCGGGCGACTTCGTCATCGAGCCCGACGGGGGCACCAGATTTTTGAACAATGATCCCGCGTCGCCGATGCCACTTCCGGCGGGCGGCTGATTGGCCGGGGGCTTGTAGGCGTACAGTTCTTTGTAGAATTCGATGTTGACTGGTTCTTCGAGGGCTTTGGCCAGGGCGAGAGCCTGCTTGGCTTCGGGCGTGTTGGGAAACTTGGTGGCGACTTCGCGATACTGCTCGATCGCGTCGGGCAGTTCGTTACGGGCTTCCAGGGTCCGGGCGGCTCCGAACAGGGCAACGAGCCGCTGGGTCGAATCGTTCGAGGCTTCCTTGGCGACTTCCTGGAACAGTTTGAGCGCCTTCAGGAGCCGAGGGCCGGACGTCTCCTTGCGGGAGCCCGAGGTCAGGTCGTTGACGCCGTTGGTGTATTCTTCCTGGGCCGAGAGGAGCTTCGCCCAGAGCGCGACCGGCGTGTTGGGGTGCTCGGTGGCGATCTTGAGCCGATCTTCCACGGTCTTGGCCTGCGTCACTTCGAGCCAGGCTTCGCTCGTCCCCGTCTTGCCGGCGGCCAGACCGCTGGTCAGCACGGCGATGGCGACCAGCGCGACGATCACTCCGCCCAACAGGAGCCAGAATCGGGCTCCTTGCTCCATCCCTCGCTGTAGCCAGCGAGCCAGGACCGTCATGTCCTCCTCGGGGTGCTGGATGACGGTAGGCTCGGTGTGATCCAGTTGATGGACGGGGATTTGATCGTCTTTCATCGTTCGAAAATCTTTCCGTGCCCGCCGGGCTGATCGGGCCGTCCAGCGGTGAATCCTGTGTGGAGATGGCTCGCCCAATTTCGCATCTTACCGGTCGGCCCGATCCGTCGTCAATCGAGACCTGGACCGGGTTCGGGTGTGCCCAGATTTTCGGGGGGCTCTGGTCGACCCTACTCTCGGCATTGCGACCAAGCCCTGATCTGGAGTGCGAGAGCTTGCTCTCGCTCTGGCGACCGGAGCTTGCTCCGAGCCCGAATGACATGGCCAACGGTTTCCCCACAAAGACCGTGGAGCAAGCTCCACGAAGCAGAGCGAGAGCAAGCTCTCGCACTCCAGATAACCAATCCGTCCGAGTCCCCACCAGAAAATCCGGGTACACCCGGTGTTAGCGATCCGGGGTTGACTCTCTGGACCTATCGGCTTAGATTCTCGCGCCGCTCGGACCAGCACATCTTCGCGGGATTCTCGCCCACCCACCGGATCATTGATGGGAGGACCCCTTCATGGGCCTTCGTCAGGCTCGACGTTTCCAGCCGGTTCTCGACTCGCTCGAAACCCGTCAGGTTCTGAGCGCGAGCGCGTCGAATCCCGTTGTTCATACGGCGATCGCTCCGGTCTCGGTCCCCATCGCGACCTACAACCAGACGTTTACCCAGATCAATCGCGCGTTCACCGCCTACGAAGGGCCTTACGACGGCGCGATCAACGCGCTGGGCTCGATTGCGTCGGGACTGGTCTCGACGATCTCGACACTGAACTCGTTGTCCGACCCCAATGCGGCGACGGTCTCGGCGGATGGCGGGTCGTTCGTCCAGTCGAGCAAGGGGGACGCCAACGCGCTCCAGGGTCGGCTTCAGGTGGCGATTGGCAAACTTCCCGGCGGCCAGGCCGAGGCCAACACCTTGATCAACCGGACGTTCCAGTATGGCGGTTTGACCACTTCCGACGCCGGCTACTTCAAGGCCAAGCTCTCGGCCCTGGTCAAGCAGTATGTCACCCAGCAGATCCATCGAGGGGAAATGGTTCTGGTCTGGCCCGGCCAGACCAGATCGGGCCACCGGTCATAAGGGCTGTCCGCCCTTGAGACTTCGGGATAAACTGGTCCGATCCAGCGCCGATCGCGATCCACCCGAAGGGCCCCGGTTCATGAGCCATTCCAGCAGTCGTCGAGCGTTCCTCTACCGGACCCTGGCCGCTTCGAGTCTTCCCTGGGTCGCGGGTTTGAAGGTCGCCAAGGGATCGACTTTTCAGCGTGCCGAGCCCGATTTGATCGTCCGGTCGAGCCGACCGCTCGACGCCGAGACTCCGGTCGAGGTCTTCGAGCAGTTCCTCACGCCGAACCGGCTCTTTTTTATCCGGAGCCATTTCGGGCCGCCGGCGGTCGGGCTGAACCCCTGGACGCTCGAAGTCGAGGGGCTGGTCGAGAAGCCGATCACGTTGTCGCTTGATGACTTGAAGTGGCTCGAACGGG
>JAJYCH010000161.1 GCA_021778575.1 Planctomycetota bacterium | reverse complement strand
TGGGGGGTTCCGCATGACCTGTGACGTTCGAAGAACGGCTTGATTTCGGCTCCCGAGAGTCCGGCGACGCCCCCCCACCCCAACCCTCCCCCACAAGGGGGGAGGGAGTCAGAAAGACAAACGCGGCAACCAGTTATCGCTAATTCAACGGTATTGGGATTTATCCTGCCGGTCATGCCTCTTCGGCAGGATAAATCCTGCCCTACATGTAGCGCGAACTGTTCTCGAAGCGGCAACCCAGCGATTGGGTTCGTTTTTCCAGCAGGGTCGATCGGGCCAATGGCTTTGTTTCGACGGGAACGCAGTGCTTGACGCAACCGTCTGGGGGCTTAGACTGGAGCGGACTGGATGTGGGCTCGACATGGCGCGCTCCTTTTCGCGAGAATCGGTCCAATAATCTGCTCACGCGAACGAACCCTCGGCCTCGACCGGACGTACCCAATGGTGAAGGCCCTCAGTTCTGGGACCACTGAAGACCTCGCTCCTCTGTCGGACGAGGCACTCTTCAGCCGGTACAGGGACTCGGCCGTTCCGGACGACTTCAACGAGTTGGTCCGCCGCTATGAACGAGAGCTCTATCGATACCTGACCCGTTATCTCGGCAATCCCGCGCTGGCGGAGGACGTGTTTCAGAACACGTTTCTCCAGGTCCACCTGAAACGCGGTTTGTATGAAGACGGCCGTCCGGTTCGCCCCTGGCTGTACTCGATCGCAACCCATCAAGCCGTGGACGCCTTGCGAAAGGCCGGTCGTCACCCGACGGTCAGCCTGGATCGCCGCGTGAATTCCTCGGGCGGTGAGAGTGATCCCGGCTCGCTGGTCGACCTCCTGGTCGGCGACGGGACGGCCCCTCTGGCCGAGCTTCAGGAACAAGAGCGACGCGAATGGGTGACGAAAAGTATCGAAAAGCTTCCCGAAACATTGCGGCAAACCCTGGTCCTGGCGTATTTCCAGGACCTGAAATACCGAGAGATCGCCGAAATTTTGAAGATCCCCGTGGGTACAGTCAAGTCGCGACTCCACGCCGCCCTGAGCAAGCTTCAGGAGCTGGCCAAGGCGTCCCGACAAGATGGGAACGGTTGATCCAATGAACGCTGACACCCTGCTGGATTACGCCCTCGGACAGCTCGAAGGCCCCGCCAAAGACGCGGTCGAGATGGCTCTCGCCGACGACCAGGGACTGGCCCACAAGGCCGACCGCCTCAGCCACTCCCTGGGCTGGATGCTCGACGATGGCGACGACATCGAACCGCCGGCCGGGCTGGCCTCGAAAACCGTGGCGTTCGTGGCCGATCGAGCCTCGAAGCGAGCGATTCTCGACTTCGTGCCGGCCCGGGTGCCGTTTCGCTGGACCGATCTGGCGGTCGCCGCCGCGATCCTCATGGCCGGACTCCTGACGCTCCTGCCCGCCATGAACGCGACTCGGAACAAGGTGAACCAGATGGGCTGCGGGTTCAACCTCCAGCAGCTTGGTTCGAGCCTGGCGAACTACGCGATCCGCCACAATCATTATCCCGACGTGATCTCCAACGGATCGAACACGCCGGTGGGGCTCTACGCCGTCGCCTTGAAGGACGACGACCTCCTCCGCGACCCCCGGTCGCTCCACTGCCCGTGCCGGGGTGCCTGCCCCACGTTCGAGGGACCGACGCCCGACCCCAAGCATATCGACTATGCCTACAACGTCGGTTACCGCTCGCAAGGGTCGAAGCTGCCCGAACCGGTCCGGATACCGCTTCCGGCGACGATCCCGTTGCTCGCCGATCAGCCCCGCCACATCAATGGCCTGATCCTTCCCGGCAACAGCCCCAACCACGGCTTCCGCGGCCAGAACGTGCTGTTCTCGGACCTCCATATCGGGTGGTTCTCGAGCCGGCAGGTCAACCTCGATCGCGACCTGTTTCTCAACGACAACGACCGACCAGCGCCCGGAACGACGCACTTCGACGCCGCGCTGGTTCCGGCCGTCTTCCTGGTCGATAAGACCGCGCGAAACTAGGCAAACCAGGTAAAATAGACACGTCTAAACCCCGGGGGCAACCTCGGGGTTTTTTGTTGCGCCTGGGCCTTCGGGAGAAATGGGGTTCAGATTGTGACGGTGCAAGCGCCGATAAGACAGTGAACTCTGGCAGGAGCGCGAGTTCCGTCGTTCGATCGATCGGGCCAGGAGCCACGACGACCGGGCGACATCTAGTCGGCGGGAGGCCGGTCATGACGTTTCGGAACATCTTGTGGCTCTTGCTCTTGGGAATGATGATCGGTTTGCCGGCTCGGCGAGTCGCGGCCCAGGCGCCGACGATCGGCACCGAGCTTCCGCAACCGGGGGGGGCGGCTGGAACCCCTGGCTCGGCGAATTCCCTGTTCGGCCCCGTCCCCGGTTCGGGCGGCGGATCATTTGCCTCGCCGGTGGTGGGCGGAGGCCAGATTCTGGGCGGACGCCCCGGCGCGGCGACCCCTCGGGTGCCAACCTCGATCAGTACCCCCGGCGGTACCAGCTCGCTTGCTCCCCCCTCGGTCCCCGCGCTCCCGCGAGTTCCCCCGCTCACGCAGGTTCCGCTCTACGGAACCCTCGACCTTCCCAGCGGGGTCGATGAAGGGCCTCCCGAGGGTCTGACCTTCGACCAGGCGATCGGCCTGTTGATCCAGGAAAACCTCGAACTCAAGGCCCGGGCGTTCGAGATCCCCTCCGCACAGGCCGACATCCTGACCGCCGGGCTCCGGGGCAACCCGATCCTCTACGGCGATAGCCAGTTGATCCCCTACGGCTCGTACAGCAAAAGTCGTCAGGGAGGACCAACCCAGTACGACCTCAACATCTCGCAACCGATTGACTACGTTCGCAAATGGAAGAGCCGGGTCGCGGTGGCGTTGAAGACGAAGGACGCGATCGAGTTGCAATATCAGGACGCGGTCCGGATCCAGATTGGCAACCTGGCTGGAGCCTACGTCAACGTCCTGGCCGCTCGGGAAACACTTCGTTACGCCGAGGCTGGTCTGGCCGGTCTCGACCGGATTCTCAACGCGACGATCACGCTCAAGAAGCTCGGCAACCGGACCAGTTCGGACGTGGCGATGCTCCAGGCCCAGAAAGCCGCCGCCGAGGTGGGCGTCGATGACGCTCGCGAAGGGCTCAGGAAGGCCAAGCTGGCTCTGGGCGGCTATTTCAACATGCCGCCGAGCCAGGCCGAGGCGATCGAGCTCCGCGATACGCTCCGCGACCAGGCCCCCCCTCCCCCACCCGAAGACCAGCTTTACGAGATGGCCCTGACCTGCCGACCCGATGTCCGTAGCTTTCAGGTTGGGATCGAGGTCGCGATCGCGGCGCTCAAGCTTCAGAAGGCCAATCGATTCGCTGACGCCTACTTGCTCTATCAACCCTTTACCTATCAGAACCTGAACTATTTGACCCCGCATTCGAGCGCGACTTCGTGGGCACTGGGAGTGACCGTCCCTCTACCGGTCTTCAACCGGAACCAGGGCAATATTGCCCGGGCGGGGATCAATATCGAGCAATCGCGGGTCCAGTTCGAGTCCGCCAAGCGAGTCGCGATCGAACAGGTCCGCGACGCCGAACGGGAATACGCCACGACCAGAACCTTTCTCGAAAGGTTCGAGCAATTCGTCCTGCCCCCCGCGAAGCAGATGATGGCCGACCAGGAACGGCTCTACAAGATGGGCGAGACGGCCGACATCATTCCCTACCTGAACGCCCAGCAGAACTACAACAACCTGCTCAGCCAGTACCGGAACACCGCCGTCCGTCACCGTCGGAGCATGTTTGGCCTGAACACGGCGGTCGGGTCGCGGGTCCTGCCCTGATTTTCCGGACCCAGTCCCTTCGAAACGACCGACGGCCCGTCGCGAGATCGCGCCGGGCCGTCGTGGTTCGCGGAGTCATTCCCGCATTCGTTTACTTCGAGTCGGGCTTGACCATCGTGTAGTAGCGACCCGGGATACCGGGGGCATGAGCGTTGAGGGTCAGCTCGTTCGATCGGCTCGTCAGTTCCTGGAACTGTTTGGCCGAGGTGATCGGCAAGATCTTGCCATCCTTGACGACCTTCGTGACCAGCATTCCCGCCTGCAAGCCGTTGGCCTCGGCCACGCTGCCGTCCTGGACCTCGCTGATCAGCAGTCCCTTGTCGGAACCGGCGAAGCCGAACTGTTTGGCCAGCGCGGGGGTCAGCTCCTGGACTTCCAGCCCGAAAGCGTTCACCTCGGTCTTGGCGACGTCCTTGACCTCTTCCTCGACTTCCGGCCGCTCGACGGCGTTGGTCACGAGCTGGTAAGGAACGAGCGTGACGTTGGCGGCTTTTTCCTTGCCGTCGCGGAGATAGGTCAGGACGAATTCCTTGCCGACCTCGCTGATCGAGACCAGGTTACGGAAGCCGGGGACGCTCTTGACCGGAGTGCCGTTGAAGTGGGTAATGATGTCGTCCGTCTTCAGACCAGCCTTCTCGCCGGGACTGCCAGGCTGGACTTTCTCGACGAAGACACCCTTGGTCTTGGGGTCGAGACCGAGGCTCTTGGCCAGGGCCGGGGTCAATTGTTGGGGCTGAAGCTGGACCCCGATCATGGCCCGGGTGACCTTGCCGTCCTTGATCAGTCGGTCGGCCAGGTTGGCGACCATGTCGATGGGAATCGCGAAGCCAACCCCGGCGCTGGAGCGGGACGCCGTGGCGATCACCGCGTTGATCCCGATCACCTTACCTTCGAGATCCACCAGCGGACCTCCCGAGTTGCCCGGGTTGATGGCGGCGTCGGTCTGGATGAAGTCCTCGTAAGAGTCGCCATCGAGCATGTGGTTATCGTTCCGGCCGAAGGCCGAGACAATTCCGGTGGTCACCGTCTGGTCGAAGCCGAACGGCGATCCGATGGCCATGACCAGGTCGCCGACCCGGATACTGCCGCTTTTGCCCTTGGGCAAGGGGCGATAGTTGGTCGACTTGACGTGAATCACGGCGACGTCGGCCTTCGGGTCCGTCCCGACGATCGTGGCTTCCATCTCCTCGCCATCCGAGAACTGGACGACGATCTTGTCGGCACCGGCAACAACATGGTTGTTGGTGACGATGTGTCCCTTGTCGTCATAAACAAACCCCGAGCCGGTCGCCGTGCCCGCCCCGCCGAACTGCTGCTTCTGGAGTGGGCTTTCCGGTCCGAAGAACCGGCGGAGCATCTCCTCCATCTCCTTGGGGTTGATGTTCTGGTGCGGATCGGCCCCATTGCCCGGAATCCGGACCGGGCCGGACTTCATCTTCTTCTGAGCACTGATCTGGACGACCGACGGCTTGACGAACTCGGCGACGGCGTTGAACGTATCGCTGAGCAACCGAGCTTGCTTCTGCCCCTCCGGCGTGAACTGCGGAGCGGCAGGAACCGCGCGAGTGACCCCTCGCGAGCTAACCAGGGCGGCGGTGGAAATCACGATGGCCGCCCACGCCAATGCGTTGCGTTTCATGATGGTAAAAGGCTCCTGAAGTGAAAGGTCCAACAACCCGATTGTCGCTCGAAACCTTGACGCCCCAATGACCTCGGTAACAGCCACAGGGGTTTCGCCCTCTTAATACGATCGCTGCCCCGCGAAGGTTTGGCCGGGAAACCACAATTTTTTGGTGGCGTGGCGGGAATTCCGGGCAAGACGGTTCGGCCCGGCAATAGACAGTCGAACTCCAGCCCCGGCAAAACTGGAAGCCACCATTTCCCGTGCCATTCCCGCCCGATCCGCGCTGGCGATCGAGGTTGCCTGGCGATACTGTAGTGTTCTTCGCGAAAACGTCGAGGACATTTTCCGAATCGAACGAATCGAGGCCCGACCGACGTGTGGGACCCCCGCGACCAGACTCCCGAATCGTTCTTGAGCCGGGTCCGATCGCTCGGACTCGACGATTCCACGGCCCGACGGCTGACCTCGGCCGTGATCGGTCATGGAATTCTCGACCCGGTCGCGTGGGGCCGGTCGTTTCAGGTCCCTCGACCACTGAGTCAGAACGTTGACACCCTCCCCCGGCTCGAACGCGACGCCTCGGTTGTCTCCCCCGACGATGGGTTCCAGAAGCTCCGGTTCCGGACTCACGACGCCCTGGCGGTCGAGACCGTCTTGATCCCGCTCCACAAGACGGGAGCCGTCAGCCTCTGTCTTTCCTCACAGGTCGGCTGCGCGATGGCCTGCGCCTTTTGCGCGACGGCGCGGATGCCCACACGGCGGAACCTGGCGACCTGGGAGATCATCGACCAGTTCATCCAGGCCCGGGAGATCGCCCGGAGTCAGGGACGTCGAGTCACCGGCGCGGTCTTCATGGGAATGGGGGAGCCGTTCCTGAACTACGATCGGGTGATCGCCGCCGCCGAGCTCCTGCGCTGCTCCTATGCCGGGTCGATCGGCGCGGACCGGATCACGATCAGCACCGTCGGCCTCGTTCCCGAGATCGACCGCTACACGCGCGAAGGACACCGCTTCCGGCTCTCGATCAGTCTGGGAGCCGCGACCGACGCCAAGCGCCGCGAACTGGTCCCGATCGCCGCCCGAACACCAGTCGCCGAAGTCATGGCCGCCGCGACCAGGCATGCCCGGACTCGTCGCGACCGGGTCATGCTCTCTTATGTCTGCATTTCCGGCTATAATGTGGGCGAGTCCGACGCCGAGGCGCTGGGACGCTTGATCGGCGACACCCCGGTCCGGCTCGACCTGATCGACGTGACCGACCCGACCGGCCGGTTCGCGCCGCCGACGGACGCCGAGATGCAAACCTTTCGCGACGCCTTGACCCACCATGTCGGCCAGCCGGTCGTCCGGCGCTATTCCGGCGGCAAGGAGATCCAGGCCGCCTGCGGAACGCTTGCCGGAGCCGGTTGAGGGTTTTCTACCGAGGCCCACGCGGTCCACGGGGACCTCGCGGGAACCCGGGCGGCATTCCCGGCCGATTTCCCGGTTGCGGACCGACGCCAGGCGGGTTATTCGGAGGCGGTGCCGGAGTCTCAACCATCCGGAGCGAGATCGTCTCCGAGACTCGCCGGCTATTCTGCCCGTTGAACGATTCCAGCTCCATCCAGGCCTCGAACGGGCCATCATCGACCGAGCCGGCGGGATTGAACGCGGCCAGCGTCCCCGACGCTCGGAGATTGAAGCTGAGCAGCTTACCGGTACTCTTCTGCGACTTGACCATCAACACATACTTTTCACCCCTCGCCCGGCCGGTTTCGAGGTTGTAGCTCACCTGAAACTCGACTCCGGGCAGAACCGTGCCGAATCCGTTCGTCTTCCGCCGGTACTGGCCATCGGAGAGCACCACGCGGACCTCGGCCTGGGGCCGGCCTCGCCCCGGGTTGAAACCTTGAGGCGGATTGAAACCGGGCGGCGGGTTAAAGCCAGGAGGAGGGTTGAATCCGGGCGGAGGGTTGAAACCAGGCGGAGGGTTGAAACCGGGCGGCGGCTGGAGACCTGCTTGCACTTCCTGGCCAGGCTTGCCGACCATCGCCTGGCGATAAATCGCTCGTCCCATCACAATCGTCACGATGACAAGACCCAGGACGATGAAGATCGAAAGCAACCAGGAGAGAAAGCCCAGAATTCCCGGTCGTGGAACCTCGCCGTAGCCCACCAGTCGCACGAAAGCCATCAGAATCGCGATGGCCATGATCACGAAGCTGATAAAGGTCATGAGGCCGGCGATCACCTGAACGATCGTCGCCGCCGAGAGATCCAGCGGTTGACCGGGAGGCACCAGACCGAAACAGAGCTTACCAAGCTGGCCCAGGAGGATCGAGGCACTGAACAGGCCGACCCCTCTCAGGTTCAGATTGGTCGCCGGATCGCGTTCGCCATCGTCCCGGCTCGGTCGCGACGACTTCACCTTCACCTTCGACGCGCGAGGGGCCGGGGCTCTCCTGGGGAGAACCGGCTCGTCCTCGACCTGATAACGCGCCTGCGGGGCGGGGATATCGTCGAACCCGAAGCGGTCGTCCGCCGGTGGCGTCGGCGGTTTTGGCTTCCGGACGGGAGCTGACGGCAACGGCGGAATCCGCATCTCACCGCCGCAATCCTTGCACTTCGCCTTCTTACCGGCGAGCGATTCGGACACGCTATACGAGCGCGAGCAACTCTCGCACGTGAATGAGATGCTCATCGGTGTCCCTCACCACGAAGTAAGAATGAAGATGTCGCGATGCCGTCAGACGTCGACGACCGGTAGCGATCACGGTAATCCTAACCAACTCGAAGATCAAGCCATCCATCCAGGAATCGGCACGATCCCAGCAAACACCAAATCTTTTCGCTTGACAGGACCAATTTGACCGCTACTCTGTGATGCGTGGTAGCCAATAACACGGATAACGTCATGAATCCCTGGGAAACGCAGTTGCGCAAGGGGGTGGTCGAGCTGGCGGTGCTGGCGTCGATCGCCCGTGGGGAGAGTTACGGCTATCAGATCG
>JAJYCH010000160.1 GCA_021778575.1 Planctomycetota bacterium | reverse complement strand
AAGCAAGTCTGGCGTGCCGACCGGCCCAGCGACGGCCGGGCCGAGAACGAACACTCCTATGCTTCGCCCATCATGTATGCCGACGACAAGCAGAAGTTCCTGCTGACGCACGGGGCCGATTACATCGTGGCCCATTCTCTCGCCGACGGCAGCGAACTCATCATCCTGGATTCCGGCGATTTCGGCGACGGCTTGCACAGTTACTCGAAGTGCATGGCTGTCTGGACCGATGATATCAACAAAGATGGCTGGCTCGACCAGATTGTCGTCGGCTTCCCCGGAGACGCCGCGATCTGGTACGAGAACCCCAAGAACGACGGTTCAGGCCACTGGAAAGCCCACGAAATCTGGCACAGTGCCTGTAACGAAACCCCAATCTACGCCGATCTCTTCGGCACCGGCCAGCGCGTGCTGGTCATGGGCTGGCAGCCCAGGGGGAAGGACAACGAAGGGACGATGGCCTGGTTCGCCCCCGCCGCCGACCCGACCAGCCCCTGGGAAATGCACGCCGTCAGCGAACTCGGCGGACCCCAGAAAATGGGTATCCCCGGCACCCAGAAATTCTCCCACGGGTTGGGGGTTGGCGACCTCAACGGCGACGGTCGATCCGACGTGATCTGCACCAACGGTTGGTGGGAACAGCCCGAATCGGGCAAGAAAGCAACTTCAAGCTGGACCTGGCATCCCGCCCAGCTTGGCGAGGCCGCCGCTGATATGATCGCCTACGACATCACCGGCGACGGCAAGGCCGACGTCATCGCCAGCTCGGCCCACAAGGCCGGAATCTGGGCCTACGAACAAAACGAAGCCAAGGACAAGAGCGGCAACCCCACCTTCACCCGTCAGGTCCTGTTCCCCGACTTGGTTTCCGAGACCCACGCCTTGATCTGCGCCGATATCAATGGCGATGGATTGAAGGATCTGATCACCGGGAAAAGGTTCTGGTCGCACGGTCGATCCGAGCCCGGCTCCGACAAACCGGCCAAGATCTACTGGCTCCAGGCCGAAAAGTCCGCCGGCGGCAAGACCACCTTCACCCCGAGAGAAATTGACAACGACAGCGGGATCGGCACCCAGTTCACCGTCACCGACTTCAACGGCGATGGACTGCTCGACGTCGTGACGTCGAACAAGAAGGGCGTGTTCATCCTCGAACAGGTGGCGGCGGGGAAGTGATCGGAGCGACCCGGTGGGTATCGACCTCCTGGATATCTTCTTCCGTCTGGAGAGAGTGTTCGGTGTCAAACTCACCCGCCAGGATGTCATGAAGCTGTGGAAACAGAACGCCGACCGGGACATCCTGGTCGGCGATCTCTTCGAACTCGTCCGTCGGACCACCTGTCAAAACGGTCTGATTGACGAGGAGATTGACGGCGAGGAGAAGCTCTGGCGACTGTTTCAAGAGGTTCTCAGTGAGGCCACTGGCATCGACGTAGAGAAAATCACCCGGGACCAAGGATTGATCCAGTTGGGAATCGTTTGAGCCCACCATCATCCATTCTTGGTAGGCCGAGCCCACCCCACGCAGACTAGGCAAAGCATGTCCCATTGCGTCATTTTCGGTAGTGATTGGCTGATTGATCGTTGACATTCAAGTAAATCTCATGGGCCGGAAAATCAAAAGTGCAGTCGAATGCGCTGAGAACCTGTAAGCCCAATCGGTTCCTGGAATTGCTGCTTTCACAAACAGGCACCTCTGGAACCCCAAGGCTGCAGATTGTCATGGAGCTGACGATAACTCTTCTTTCGAACCGAACCCCGCTCAAATCTATCAATTGCATTGATTGACCAAGTTTGATCTCTGTTTTTTGGAGCAAACTTCCGAAATCGACCGATTCCAGGCTCAACGCCAGGTTGAACCCGGTGTCGACTACAAATTGGCGTTTCCCGATCTGTGGCAATTCGATCGCAAGGAGCGGACACCCGCCTTTACTAAAGGTAAGCTCGTCTTTATTGAATCCAGGTTCTGGGCTCGGATTCTTGAGGAACCCCAATTTTTTCGTATCGAAATCAATTTTCAACACATATTTCTTGAGAAATGACATCCCAATGATTCCATAGACCTCGGTCTTGGTAGCTTTTCTCATCCAGTTTAGATCTGTGCAACCGACGTACTCGACTGTTTGCAGGCTGAGCGTGCCCAGGAACGCTTGCGGAGCTTCGAAATGCTCGACCTTGACTTTGCCGCTCGGCGTGATCGCTTCGAGAATTTCTCGCGCCGGCCCCAGTTGAGACTTGAATGCGCTATCGTAAAGGATGAGGGAAGATCCGGTATCCACCGCGAACAGATAATCCCGATTACCGAACCTGACAGGAACCAGAATCGACGATCGACTCTTGAAAGCAAACGGAAACTCTTCGATGACGTTGGGATCTTTGACCAGTCGATTCGGAACCTGGGCAGTCGCAGGCTGGCTCAAGGAAGCCAACGCCACAACGACCAAGATCAGCATTCGTTGAGTACCATTCATCATCTTCTTACCTCCAGTCGCCGAACGCGCCTTGATAGAAAGTCGGATGAAACCCCGATTTCTCGCCACGAAATCGTCAACAAAGCAAAATCTGACGACTGTTCCAGTCGCGAGCGAGTCTGGATCGACACCTCCATCTCCAAGCTAGCGCTTTATATCGAGAGCACGAACCTGATCAAATCGACCTGATTACTCCCGGAGAACCCCCTCATGCGGCCCGGTCCACTCTCCCCAGACCAGCTTGCGACTTATTCACGGGACGGCTTTGTGCTGGTCCCCTCGATGTTCGACCAGGAAGAAGCGGGACTGCTCGTTCGCTCGGCTCGCGAGGATCGGGCTCTCGATCAGCACTCGTTCGGGCGGGCGGATGGGGAAGGGGGCGAGGTCCGGCTCTCACTCTGGAACCATCCCGGCGACGGCATTTATGGGATGTTCGCCCGCTGCCGGCGCGTTGTCGATGCTTCCGAGCAGATCCTCGACGACGAAGTTTATCACTATCATTCCAAGATGATCATGAAAGACGCGCTCGTCGGCGGTGCCTGGGCCTGGCATCAAGATTATGGTTACTGGTATCAGAATGGCGTGTTGTGGCCCGACCTGGTCAGCGTCTTCATCGCGGCCGACCCTTGTACGATCGAAAATGGCTGCCTTCAGGTGATCCCCGGTTCGCACAAGCTCGGGCGGATCGACCATACCACGACGGGCGACCAGGCCGGGGCCGACCTGGCTCGGGTCAATCACATCCTCACGCGGCTGCCGCTCGTTCATGTCGAGATGAACCCGGGCGACACCTTGTTCTTCCATCCGAACCTGCTCCACCGGTCCGATCGAAATACCTCGCCAAACCCGCGCTGGAGCTTGATCTGCTGCTACAACGCCCGGAAGAACGACCCGTACAAGGAGTCGCACCACCCGCGCTATACGCCCTTGACGAAGGTCGATGACGCGATGATCCGGACCGTGGGAGTCAAGCGATTCGCCGACGACCCGAGCGACGTCGCCTGGCTCGACCCGGTCGAGGATCAGAGCAGTCGAGGACTGGCTCGCGAATGGTCGGATTGAACGACCGGCCAGACGGTCGCCGCGAGATGAGCGGTTATTCCGCTTCTCGCGGACCCGATAGTATGAGGATCAGAGCGGTCGCAATCGACCAGGAGTGGTCGAGCGGATCACCCTTCGCGACCGAAGCCCAGTACGGAACGAAGCCAATCACTCGTCGGACGGAACGAACCCATTCTTGCCCCGAAACGAAGCCAACATGCGCCACCTCGCTCGAACCTTGCTTGCATCGGTTCTGCTTCTATCCGACCATCACCCGGCGCCGGGCGCGGACCGAAATGCCGATCGACTTCCGGAGTCCTGACCGTGAAACCGCCAGCCCCGGAGCATCGTTCCGAGTTATCGTCAAAGCTTCGTGACCTTGCCGTCGGCGCTGGTGGTCGCGATTGGTTTCATGTTCTCGTCGTATTCGGTCTCGGTTCCGTCGGACGCAGTATGAATGAAGTGGCCGGTGGTGGTGTCTTTTTTGAGGCTTGGCGTCGAGGTCGCGGGAACGGGTTCCAGCAGAGTCGTTGGTTTCTTTACCGGAGGAACGGGAGGAACGAAAGGCGCGGGCGGAACACGGTCGTCGGGGTTCGTCGTAGAAGATCCGGGGCGCTGGCCGAGGTCGTCGAGGAAGTGCTGGATCTGCGGGAGGTATTGGGGCAGGAAAACTCCCAGGAGCGGCTCGAAGAGTTGAACAGCGTTGGCCCGAAAGTTGGGTTCGTTTCGCTTCGTGATCAAGAATCGGCTGATCGACGCCAGTCGGTCGGCCCCGAGCAGGGCAACCAGTTGGGGGTGATTCTGTTGATTCGCGGTCACTTCATAGGCCGTCGGCTGAACCCCGGCCGCCCGGTAAATCGTGGCGGGGTTCTTGAGAGTCTCGTCCTTGAGGAAGTTCGTGTATTCCGACAGGTAGTTCGCCGAGGCCGGGCCGATCGAAGGCGTGGCGAGCGCGGGATTCGTGAATGTGGGGGAGACAACGGGAACCTGACCGGCGACGGCCGGAACCGCGTAAGTCGTGTAGTAGACCACGTTGGGAGCGAGTGAATAGTGAGTCACCGCGGGTTGTGCTTGGAGGTGATAGACCGGATAGCCGGACATCATCATCGGAGCGTAGGAGTAAGTCGGCTGTGGCTGGTAAGCCCCGTAGTTCACGACCGCCATCGGAGGAGCGGCGATCAGGGAGCCGTGCTGGGTGACTCTTGACGTATACGAGTAGCCATGATCCCCCGCGACCGCCAATTCCGCCAGCGAATTTAAGCCAGCCAGAACCGCAGAAACGGAAATCACAACCTTGCCCGACGAGATCGTCACCATGGAATAAGCCCCAGACAAAACGCCAGTTGGCCGACTCATCAGGCTTCGTCGCCCAAAAACACGACTCCTCTCTGTCAACTTACCACCTTCGATCGGTTTCGCAATCGATTTCCCGGCTCTTTCAGATCACCCAGACAACCTAAATGGTAATATCTTCCTATTTTTTCTGGCCTGATTCACTGATTCGCGCAAGAGTACCCCACCCTGGTCCCGGATCGCCCGCCAGGGCGACCTCGGACGAGGATGGGGTCAGAGATTCGGTCCGGAATCGGAAACCGTTATGGTACAGGAATTTCCGATCAATGAGATCGACCGGAACCACTTTGTGGGCTCGGTTGCGGATATTGCGGCGACGCGGTCTGCGGCAGCGCGGGCAGCGGCTGTTGCGGCGGCTGAACCTGATAGTTCTGGGGCTGCGCGGGTGTCATGATCGGGCTGGCCGAGGTCGACGACAGGGTCATGAACTGGCCTGGCGGGGTTTGGGTGGTCTGGGTTTCCAGGCGTGTTTCCTGAACCGTCTCGATCCGGGTCCGGCCCAGGGTGGTGAGCCGCTCGCCAAATCTCGAGAGCGCGGAGGCGACCGGTCCCGGGCCTCGGACCCGGATCTTGCTGGTCGTGCTGGAGGCTGGGACCGAGAACGACGAGGTCGACAGAGCCGCCCCGGTCAGCGCCGGACCGACCGGAACCCCTTGCGGCTGTGGGGCGGAGGCCATCAAGGGCGGTCCCGCCATCATCGGCATCGTCGCCATGGGCTGCTGCTGAGGGCCGGTCCCCATGGTCATGGGCATGGCCATGGGCATCGGCGCGGTGGGATACGAAGGCATGGTCATGTAGAGATTGGGCGACGGCGCGGTCGCCTGGGGAACATAGACGATCGGCGGCGATGGGGGGGCGAACATCACCTGGGCAGGCGGCTGCTGGATCAGGAAATTTTGCTGAGGGCCCTGAACCATCGTGGCGGGAGCGGTTGTCATCGGCAGCGAATAGGTCATCTGTTGCGGTTGCGGAAGATAAGACTGCCCATAAGCTGGGCCGGTCGCGGGAGGCATTTGCGGTTGCGAAAGCTGCGCCGGTGGGGCTTCCCCCTGGGCCGAGGGGAACGCCTTGCCATGGAGGTTGGCCTGGCTCACGTCGGGGTCGCGGAGGGTCGATTCGGCTGCGGTGGCGACGAGACTCCGGACCCAGAGGACCACATCGTCGCTACCGGAGAAGCCCGACCGCCCGCCCATCATCTCGGGGCCTCTGGCTCCTTGCTGGTAGACCAGAACGGGGGTCGAACCGCCGTTCGATGGGCGTCCAGCTCCGTCGGAGTTGACCTCGGCGAGCTTGACCCGATCGGAGTTTGCGATCACCCAGGGATTGGTCCGGAGCGACTGCAAGAGCCCCTTCGAACCGGGATCGGAACTCGACGTCACAACGGCGATCGTCCAGGTTCCCGGAGCCGGGATGGCCGTCCGGGTCGAACCGGCGGCCGGGGCCGGTCCCTCAGCGATGGCGATGCCGACGGACCCGAAGGCCCCGGCGATCACCCCCAGCAACCAGGCTCCAGCGTCGGGCCGGAGCAGACTCCGTCGGGATCGGCACATCGGAAATATCCTTGAAATGGGTAAACCCATCAAATCATCATCAAAGAGAATCAAATCGGTCTCAGCGAATGGCCCGAGCGGGAGCCAGACCCTGTGCCAGCCGCTCGAAGATCCCCCGAAGCTCCTGCTTCTGGACGCCTGTCAGCGGAGTCTCCTGGCTACCGGGAACCCGGAGATCGAGTCCCAGGGGCAAGAGCGATCCCACGGTCTGCGTCGTCAGGGGCTCGAACAGCAGGGCGTTCCAGCGCCCCCGGCGAACCGGGTCGGCCGGAACCACCGCGTCGAGCCGTCGCGAGATCTCGCTGAAAATCTCGCCGTAGGTCCGGTACAGATCCATCCGGAGCGCCGCGGAGTGGAAAACTTCGGCGAGCGGACCGGCGACAACCGGAGCGTCGTCCAGGTTCGCCAGCGCCTGACGGACCGCGAGGTCGAGCGGGGTCGGAGCCGGCCCGACCGGCGGGGTCACCGGGGCGAAAGCCTGATTCGGGGAGCCGAATCCCGGAAGCGGCAACGGCTTCGGACCGACCGGAGAACCGGGAAGCGAGCCGACGCTCACGCTGACAAAATCGGCCCGAGAGATCCGGTTCTCATGAGCAACCACCAGCGCGAACCGATACTGGCCGACGGCCGGCGGTACGAACGAACAGAATCGCCCGGCCTCGTCGAGTTCGACAACCTGCGGCCCATCGACCTGGAGCCAGCGATAGGCCAGGCCGTCGCTTGGTCGGCTTTCCGATCCATTCAGCGTGACCCGCCGCCCCACCAGACCAATCGCGTCATCGCCGGCATCAGCCCGAGGAACCGGGAGAGGCTCGACCGATCGGTTCGAGGCCGGCATCGCCTCCGCCGGCCGGGCGACCACGGCAATGGGAAACGGGACTGTCTTGATCGCCGACTCGTCACTGACCGCAAGCAGAAACGCGAGCGAACTGGCATTGGCGGGAACCGTCAGCCTGAGGTCGGGGCCGGTCTGACCTTCGAGCGCAATCGGCGGGCCGTCGGTCTGAACCCAGTAAAAGCGGCTCCCCGGACGTGCCGGTCGCTCGAGAAAGAGCCGGATTCGCGCCCCAGGCGTGGCCGTTCCCTCGATCCGACCCCGGAGCGGCTCGCCCGATTCCACCTTCGATAGCGGAACCCGAGGCGGTGGGTCGGAACCCTGAACCAGGCTGGAACCGCTCAACGACCATGCCAGAACGGTCATGATGAGCCGACCCAGGATTTGCCGGCCTCGATCCGTCACAGGTCAATCCCCCGAGTCTAACCAAGGCATGCTCAACAAGGCTCTTTTTCGGTCACCTATCAGCCCGGCTTGAAATAATCGACAGAATCGCCGGAATCGAGCTTTCCCAGACAACCCAAACCCGACTTTCCGGGTTGCACCAGATCAACAGCCACGGCCAATATTCACGACTTATTTTGCATATTTCTCCTAAAGTCCCCTTTTTAGCAATTTTTACTGGATTTGGATCGATCTTGTGATATTTATTGTTCAGCAACTCCCCGAGGATCACCTACCGGTACGGAAGTCGTCGGGTGTGTTGAATCTTAGCTTGGAGATCTTTGAGATGCTCGTCTCGTCCCTCCGTCGCCTTGCCGGGCCTGCCCTGGTTCTCGGGCTCGTCTCGACGGCTGCTGCTCAGTCGCCGCAACTTCCGAGCAAGGTGACCCCGGCCGCTCAGGCCCCGACGAAGGTCATGCCGACCCCGGTTGCCCCCAGCAAGGTCGTCCCGACCATGCAGGCCCCCTCGAAGGTCATGCCGACCCCGGTCGCCCCCAGCAAGGTCGTCCCGACCATGCAGGCCCCGACGAAGGTCATGCCGACCCCGGTTGCCCCGGCCAAGGTCATGCCCACCACCCAGGCTCCCTCGAAGGTCATGCCGACCCCGGTTGCCCCGGCCAAGGTCATGCCCACCACCCAGGCCCCGGCCAAGGTCATGCCCGCTCCGGTCGCCCCGAGCAAGCAGGCCCCGGTTGCCCCGGTCAAGTCAATGCCCGCCACCCCGAGCAAGCAGCTTGGCTGAGCCGAT
>JAJYCH010000159.1 GCA_021778575.1 Planctomycetota bacterium | reverse complement strand
CTCGGCAACCTGGGCCGACTACGACAATGATGGTTGGCTCGACCTGTTCATCTGCTGCGAACGACAAGCCAATCGGCTCTATCACAACAAGCGCGATGGGACCTTCGAGGAGGTCTCCGAGAAAGCCGGTTTGCACGAGTTCACCCTGCGATTCTGTAAAGGAGCGGCCTGGATCGACTTCGATAACGATGGCGACCCCGACCTCTTCCTCAACAACCTGAATTCGGTCGGCCAGTTGTTTCGCAACGATGGCCAGGGAAACTTCACCGAGGTCACGCTTCCCATGGGGATCAACGGCCCTCGGAGTGGGTTCTCTTGCTGGGCCTGGGATTTCGACAACGATGGCTGGCTCGATATCTTCGCAACCTGTTACGACCGGACGGTCCCGGATGTGGTCAAAGGGTTGATCGGCGAATCTCATTCGCTCGCGTCCAACAAGCTCTTTCGGAACCTGGAGGGAAAAGGATTCGCCGACGTGACGAAAGAAGCGGGCCTGGATCTGGTCTTCGCGACGATGGGGAGTAACTTCGCCGACTTCGACAACGACGGTTACCTTGATATGTACCTTGCCACCGGCGAACCCAGCTTCGGCACCTTGATCCCCAACCGGATGTTCCGGAACGTCACCGGCCAGCGATTTGCCGAGATCACGGCTTCATCGGGGACCGGCCACCTTCAGAAAGGTCATGGCGTGGCTTGCGGTGACTGGGATCGCGATGGCGACATCGACCTTTTCGTCCAGACTGGCGGGGCGGTCAACGGCGACAAATTTCATAACGTCCTGTTCGACAACCCCGGCCAGGGGAACCACTGGCTGACCGTGAAGCTGGTCGGCAAGAAAACCAACCGAGCGGCCATCGGCGCCCGGATCACGGCCGTGACCGAAGGGGAAAGTCCCTCGACGATCCGGCGTCACGTCACGTCCGGCAGTAGTTTCGGCGCGAACCCGCTTCGCCAGCAGATTGGCCTGGCCAAAGCCACGAAGGTGGCCCGGCTTGAAATCTACTGGCCGACGAGCGGAACAACCCAGGTGTTCCACGATCTGACCGCCGATCAGATGATCGAGATCACCGAATTCGAGGAGGATTATCGCAAGCTCGAATCCAAGCCGCTGCCGAAGCGGAAATGAACCGATGAGGCCGAGGCAACCTGCTGGCCAGTGACGGTTGGTCGAACCTCCCTGTTGCAGCGCGGCACGCCGATCACTTCGCTCGGAAATTGGCGACGGACCCGTGGCCAATCAGGAACGAGGAGATCGGCACTCTGGACAGAGAATTCGGACCGGATCGCGACTTGCTTGTCACCCTGAATGTCTCTGAATATCACTACATCACACGGATTTCGAACAGTTTTCAGCTTGCTCTAGAGCATGAAAACGTGTTTTAAAACCACTGCAAAACCAACCCATCTCCCTGGCCAATCCGGTCTCGACCAACGAGCGCCGCGCAAAGGTCGGGGCGATTTTCCAATTTTCGGGCCAAGGCCCTTCATCTTCTCGGAGGTCGTTTCGAATGAGAAACCACCATCGCGGTTTCACCCTGATCGAGTTGCTGGTCGTGATCGCGATCATCGCCGTCTTGATTGCCCTGCTATTGCCGGCCGTCCAGGCGGCCCGCGAGGCCGCCCGTCGAGCCCAGTGCGTCAACAACATGAAGCAACTTGGCCTGGCGATTCATAACTATCACGACGTCTACCAATGTCTCCCTTTCGGCAAAGGACCCGATTACATGATGATCGACCCCAATGCTCCGGTCTACGCCCGGTGGTCGGCCTTGAGCCAGATACTGCCCTATCTCGAACAGACGACACTCTTCAACGCCATCAACTTCTCGCTTCCGCCCGACGTCCCGGATCTGGGAGGCGGCGGGATGAACGACATGATGCCGGCTTATACGTCACCAGGAGCCGCCAATACGACGGTCACTCGCGTGATGATCTCAGCTTTCGTTTGTCCGTCCGATGCCGGAGGGGTTCCTGGCTGGGTGGCGAGCACCTGCTACTCGGGTAACGAGGGCTCCTGGCTATGCGACGCCTGCGAGGCGACACCGAGCACGGTCGCTCCCGGCGACTTGCCCCGAGGCCCGTTCTATAACATGAGCTGCGTGCGCCTCGCCGGGTTTACCGATGGAACCAGCCAGACAGCCATGTTCAGTGAACGTCGGCGGGGTCAGGGAACGCCTAATCCCAGGTCGGACCTGTTTCAGATGAACAACGCGACATCACTGGCGGGGACCTACCAGACCTGCACGTCCCTGAATGCTTCGATGGCAATGGTCTTCACCAGTTCAATGGGAATGGCCTGGGCCGTCGGCGATATGACCTGTACAACCTATAACCACGTCTCCACTCCCAACACACGCTCCTGCGCCGGGACCGGGATGGGAATGGGGATGATGGGTCAAGACGCAATGGTCAACATGGCCGTGCAACTCCCTCCGTCGAGCTATCATCCCGGCGGAGTCAACCTTGTGATAGGCGACGGTAGCGTTCGGTTTGTCAAGGACAGCATTAACTTGAATCCCTGGAGAAGCCTGAGTACCCGAAACGGTGGCGAGATCCTCTCCGCCTCCGACTATTGAAAACAGGCAGGGCGCGGAGGCCTATCGGAGAAGGCTCTTGATGGATTCCAGGGTGGTCTTTGATCTTAGCCCTGGAAGGGCGACCGTCCGTAGCTCAGGGTGAAACTCTCGTTGTTACCCACAAGATTCGGCCCGTCTTGGCAGGGTGCGGGAAATAGGCAATAGTCCACGTTCAGGAGCGGGTTGGGAACCTTTGGAATCAAAGGATTGACACCATGATTGCACCCTGGGCTCAGGATGAAGTGGGTCGAGCGGATCTCGGAGACACTCGATTGGACAATCGCTTTGCGATTCTCTTGTCCACCTTGGGGAGCCGCCCGAACCTGAGCATCCCTGCCTCATGCTGTGGCCGAGCCGAGACCAAGGCGGCTTACTGATTCTTTGACAACGACGTGACCACGTTCCAGAAGGTCATCGAACCGCTGATCAGCGTCAATTAGAATTCCCGGACGTGTCGCGACACGGGTTGGGTTCGTCGCGCCTCCACAACCCCTGCGAAGACCGCGCCACGGCCGTGATTGCCTGGATGATTTGGCGCGCCTCGTCAAAGCAACCTACCGTTCGGGAACGCCCGAGCACGTCTCATACAGAGATTGCACCGATTTTTCTCCGCTTGATGTGCGGAGAAAGAGGTTGCCCGTGCGGAGAAAAGCTGCTATTATGTCCGCAAATCATGCGGAGAATAGCAGTGTACCTCCACGAAAGAGACGATTGGCCCAGGTTCCACTGGGATCAGGAAGGACTGGCAAACCAGCTTACGGCGGTGCGTCACCGCCAGGGTCGGCATATTGGCCGGATGGAAGGGCTAGGCTTCCGACTCCGCGAGGAGGCCGTTCTTGGCACCCTGACCCAGGACGTCCTCAAATCGAGTGAAATCGAGGGCGAAATCCTCGACATCGATCAGGTACGCTCCTCTCTCGCCCGCCGACTCGGACTCGATATTGGGGCACTGACGCCCGCCGACCGGAATGTGGACGGAGTTGTCGAGATGATGCTCGACGCCACCCAGAAATATCAGGACCAGCTCACCGAGGAACGCCTGTTCGGCTGGCACGCCGCCTTGTTCCCAACCGGGCGCAGCCTCATGCTGAAAATCCGGGTCGGCGACTGGCGGGACGATAGCTCAGGCCCCATGCAGGTCGTCTCAGGCCCGATCGGCAAGGAACGGGTCCACTACCAAGCACCGCCGGCCGACCAGCTTTCGGCGGAGATGTCTCGGTTCGTCGGCTGGTTCAATAGGCCGGACCCGACCGATCCGGTGCTGAAAGCCGCACTGGCACATCTCTGGTTCGTAACCATCCACCCCTTCGACGACGGCAATGGGCGTATCGCCCGTGCGATCACCGATCTTGCGTTGGCACGTTCCGAACAGAGCCCGAAACGGTTTTACAGCATGTCGGCCCAGATCCGGCTGGAGCGCAACGACTACTACGAAATTCTGGAACAGACCCAGAAAGGCACGCTGGATGTTACAGCATGGATGCAGTGGTTCCTCGGCTGCCTGGACCGCGCCTTTAGCGGCGCGGAAGTCACGCTCTCGGCCGTGCTCAGGAAAGCCCGGTTCTGGGAATCTCACTCCGGAGAGTCGTTCAACGACCGTCAGCAGAAGGTCGTCAACCGTCTGCTAGACGGGTTTGAGGGAAAACTCACTTCGTCGAAGTGGGCAAAACTGGCCAAGTGCTCACAGGATACGGCCCATCGCGACATCATCGAACTGGTCAAGCGTGGCGTCCTGGAGAAGGACGCTGCCGGAGGCCGGAGCACGAGCTACTCGCTCACCGAACCGACCGGGACGAGTAGACCAGGGTCATGATCGCCTCCAGAGTTTTCCATCGCCTCCAGAGTCGAGAGGACGCCATTGTCAGGTCGAGCACGACTTAACCCGACTTCCTGTTCCAATGATTGTCGGATCCCTCATCTCGAAGCTGTATGTCAAGGCAGGTTGTCCGTAGCGACGGCATGATCATTGGCATGATCATTGCTACGAATATTCCGTACTGGATCGAGAATGAGGAAGTTGTTGAATCGGCGACTCGAAGGACGGTCGGACCACAGACATTCAACGACGAGGTGCGATCATGGCGAGAACCGCGGCGGACATCCTCCTGGACCGCCTCATGGATTGAGACGTCGATACGATCTTCAGCTTTCCAGGCGACGGCATCAACGGGCTCTTCGAGTCGTTGCGGACGCGAACGGACAAGCTGCGGTACGTCCTGGTGCGGCACGAGGAGGCATCCGCGTTCGTCGCCTGCGGGTACGCCAAGTTCACCGGCCGGCTGGGCGATTGCATGGCTACTAGCGGCCCGGGGGGGCATCCAACTGCTCAACGGTCTGTACGACGCCAAGATGGACAAGCAGCCGGTGCTGGCCATCACGGGACATACGTTCCACATCCCTGCTCGGCGGCGAGAAGGACCGTTGGGACATCATCAAGACAGTCGTCAAGAACGAGATCCAGGAAGTGATCTGAAGATTCGATCATCCCACTTCGCAACACGGAGAGCCCATGTTTCACCATGTCCAGAAGCTGATGTACACCGTCCGCGTCGACAGCCCGGACCCGCGTTTCGGGAACATGCTCCTGGAGCAGTTCGGTGGGGCGAACGGCGAGCTGGCCGCTGCCATGCAGTACTACGTGCAGGGGCTGAACGCCGACGACCCGGACCGCCGGGACATGCTGATCGACATTGGGGTGGAGGAGTTGAGCCACCTCGAGATTGTCGGGATGCTCGCCAAGATGCACCTCAAGCCCCTGAAGGATGACTTCAAGCTGGCCCAGGCGGACCCTCTTACGGCCGTCGCCGGGGGCGGCGGGGTCGGGCTCTTCAACAGCCAGGGCAACCCGTGGACGGCGGACTACCTGAAGGTCACCGGCGAACTCGACGTAGACCTGAGGAGCAACATCGCGGCTGAGGCCCGCGCGAAGATCGTGTACGAGCGGCTCATCAACTTCTGCGACGACAAGGGCACGAAGGACGCGCTGCAGTTCCTGATGACTCGCGAGATTACCCACATGATGGCGTTCACCGCCGCCCTGGAGAGTCTGGGCAAGGACCGGTTCACGATCGGTCAGATTCCGCCGACGAAGGATCTGGTGAACAAGTACTTCAACGACTCGACGGGGGAAGGTGAGCTCGGTGAGGACGCCCGCGGCCCATGGAATCAGGGTGGTGATTGGGAGTACGAGGAAGCACCGGTGATCGCGGGCCTCAAAGGCGGGAAGTGAAGTTCCCCACGAATCGCGGGCGCTCGGCTGTGGCCAGGAGGCGAATCGAACCGATGTCGACGCCGAGGTTCATGGCCGCCTTCTTGACGGTCTACCCCTGCTCGCGGACCAACTTGGCCGCGGCGATCTTGAACTCGTCGTCGTAACGCTTACGTGTCATGAGCGGTCTCCTGGGATCGATGTTACACTATCTTTCCCGTGCGCCCACGATTCGTGGGGAACTTCATCCTCCGTCCAAGCAAAGCAATACCGCAATACCCCATCGGGTGACGGTTTTGGGCTTGGTGTGTATCTCGAAGGCCTTTGAGTTTAGAATCATGGGATCTCTCCTCGAACTGAGGGTCTACCGACTCGAAGCGGTAGGTTCGCCAGTCAGGTGTAAGTCCGACAAAGGAGGCAGAGCGGCGAGATTCCAGGCCGAAGGGCTACGCGTTCCTTCCGTCGCCATCCCAGGCCAAGCGTCCCGTTGAGCCGTCTCACCCGAGATACGATGCTCTCTCCGACGCACGTGAAGTGGCCGTCTCAAGGCGGGGGATTTTCGATCGAAAGAATGGACATGAATCTGACCTTCTCCTTGAATTCTATGCTCTGTTGAGGTCTTCTCGAATTTACTCCCGCAGTCAGTCTGATCGCTCATTCCCGTATCAAGTCGAATTCGACAGAGACGAGGACCGTCCGAGGTGAGAGAGACCCGATCGATTTCATCCATCACGCTTTGATCCTCAGACCAGCCACGTCGGAGCCTGGCCTCATGAATCGACGGCACACGCGGGCCAAATCCGGGTTGCTCATCCTGCTCATCGTCGGCGGCATGGCCGGCTCGGCTTTTGGTCAGTTAAGGGCTACTACTGCATCGGGAAACTCGAACGGGCGTGAATCCGTCGGTCGGTTCGTCAACAACTACTGTGTGGAATGCCATAACGGCGACGATAAAGTGGCGGGGCTGGACCTGGAAGCCTTGAGCCTGGAAGACCTCGACCGACATCCGCAAGCTTGGGAGAATGTCGTCCGGCGGCTCGACGCTCGCCAGATGCCTCCCGCTGGTTGGATTCGTCCGAATGGCCGGACCTACGATTCGATCGTCTCGCAACTGGCCGGGTCGCTCGACCGGATTGCGTCGGAGCATCCCAGCCCGGGCCGGACGGATACGTTCTGACGGCTCAATCGGACCGAATATCAGAACGCCATTCGCGATCTCCTGGCGATCGAGATCGACGCATCCGCTTTCCTCCCGAATGACGAATCCAGCCGAGGATTCGACAACGTGACGGTCGGCGACCTCTCGCCGACGCTCTTGGATCGTTACATCAACGCCGCTCAGGCGATCAGCCGCCTTGCCGTGGGGACTCCTCGCCGCACCCCGGGAGGTGATACGTTCCGGGTCCGGGCGGATTTGACCCAGGAGGAACACGTCGAAGGGCTCCCGATCGGCACTCGCGGAGGAACCCTGATCTCGTATACGTTCCCGCAGGATGGCGAATTCGAGATCCAGCTCCGACTGGCGAGGGACCGCAACGAACATCTCGAAGGGATGCGCGAGCCTCACGAATTGGAGGTACTGCTGGATCGCGAGCGGATCGCCTTGTTCACCGTGACCCCTCCCAGAACGGAGGGCGAGCACCAGACCGCCGACGAGAAACTGAAGGTTCGAATCCAGGCGACGGCAGGTCCTCACCAGATCGGCGTGACGTTTCTGAAGAAGTCGTCCTCACTCCTGGAGACGAAGCGTCAGCCCTATCAGGCCCATTACAACATGCACCGGCACCCCCGACTTTCGCCGGCGCTCTTCCAGGTCTCGATCACAGGTCCTTATCAGTCGAAGGGGCACGGCGACTCGCCCAGCCGCCGGCGGATCTTCGTCTCCGAGCCGAAAGACCCGAGCGAGGAACAGGCCTGTGCCCGTCAGATCCTCTCGGCCTTGATTCGCAGAGCTTTTAGGCGACCGATCACCGAGGTGGATCTCCTCAAGCCGATGGAGTTCTTCCGTGAGTCACGAGCGGCGGGATCTTTCGACGACGGGATCGAGATGGCGCTGGCCTCGGTCCTGGTCAATCCGCAATTCCTCTTCCGTATCGAGGCCGACCCGCCGGGAGTCGCATCCAAACTGGCCTATCGTATCCCCGACGTCCAGCTCGCCACTCGCCTCTCGTTCTTCCTGTGGAGTAGTATCCCGGACGACGATTTGCTCGACCTGGCCACTCGAGGCGAATTGGGCAGGCCGGAAGTGCTGGAACGCCAGGTCCTGCGGATGCTGGCCGACCCTCGGTCGCAAAGCCTCGTGACCAATTTCGCGAGCCAGTGGCTGCACCTCCGCAATCTCGAGTCGATCACCCCTGACCTCCGCCTCTTCCCCGACTTCGACGACAATCTGCGGCAGGCCTTCCGGAAAGAAACGGAACTCCTGTTCGAGGGCGTCCTCCGCGAGGATCTCAGCGTGCTCCGACTGCTCAAGTCGGATCACACGTATCTGAACGAACGGCTGGCGCGGCATTACGAGATCCCGAACATCTACGGGAGCCATTTCCGCCGGGTTCCGCTCGGAGTCGCCGGGGTCCGAGGTGGGATACTCCGCCACGGAAGCATCCTGATGGTGACCTCATATGCGACCCGCACCTCGCCGGTCATTCGGGGCAAATGGATCCTTGAGAACATCCTCGGGACACCGCCT
>JAJYCH010000158.1 GCA_021778575.1 Planctomycetota bacterium | reverse complement strand
AGCTCGGTCAAGACATCTCGGGTGCCGGACGTTGGCCCGGCAATGGGAAGGGTAGTAGACTGATCCACGGCGGCGTACTCCTCGGCCATTTCGGCCGGTCGGTGGTCTTGCGATTCACCAAGGGTACGCCGCCCAAATCAAATCGCCATCCACAACTTCCGGTTATAGCTCAGCGAGTAAATCGTCCGGGCCGTGGCGAGGCCCGGACGACCGCACGTTGTCAGCGAATCGCTCGGATCAGTTGCCCGCCGCCATCGGGGGGGAGCCAGTGAGTTGGCCGCCCCCGTCCTTGATCATCTCATCGAGCAGTTGGACGAGCTTCTCCCACTCGCCGTTGATGATCTGCTTGATGCGGACGTGGGCGTCCTCGTAATGTCCCTCGAACTGCTTGGCGGTATGGTCCCGGATCGCCGAGCGATAGCCCTGCCCCTTGCCCCAGCGGTTGTCGCACCAGTTCCAGAAATCGAAGTCACGCTGCAGGTCGGTCTTGAACACCTCACGCCCGGCGAACTGCATCCGCTTGTACGCTTCCCCGACGGAGTTCTCAACACGTTCCAGGATTCTGCCGAGGTACATCCGGGCCGGTGCCAGTTGGTCGTCGCTCATCAGGTGCTCGACGATCTTCTTGAAGTCCCCGACCCGTGTCCCGATAAGCCCCACGGCCTTGTGTCGTGACCCCACGCCGAGTTGGTAATAGTAGTCGAGGTTCGACCAGTCGCCGTGCCGACGCACGGCGGCCCGGACGGTCGCTGCGTAGCGGGTGTTGTTGATCGCCGTGATCAGCGGCTCCTGGACCGGCTGACCGTCCCATTCGAGGACCCGGTGCTTCTCGATCCAGGTGGAGAGGTGGCGATTCACCTCTTCGAACACGAGGCGGACCTCCTCGTTCTCCTGATTCTCGATGACCAGTTCGACGGCCTCGGAAAGCTGTGCGATCCTTCCGCTGTAGATGTGGCGGAGTTCCCGCAACTTGGTGATCAGGGCATCCCGGATTTCCTGGGGGGCGTCCTCCTTGACGTTGAAGAAGAGCACCGTTGTCTCGCCGAGGCCCATCTGGGCGAGCGAGAGGTTCACGGCGTCTCCCTTGAGGTCGTACCCTTCCTCCTTGCTCTCCACGTAGTTGCCGCTGTTGTCCTTGACCTGCGTGACCTGATCGTCGTGGGGAAGGACCAGGACAACCGTCTTCGCCTCGATGTCCCGCAACCCGGCCTCCCTGGCGCGGCGGAGGAGGGTCTGGACCGTCTGCTCGGGGGCCTGGAAGAACGTCGAGCAGAGGACCACGAGGGTCCGGGGGTCGTCGAAATGCGACTCCAAATCCTGCCGGGCGGCGTACACGTCCTGAGATACGCCCCTCGTGTCGATGATCTCCAGGCAGTAGTCCTTCTTCCCGAACACCGGCTCCGGGATCACGACCTCGATCTTCTGGGGCAGCGTGAACTCGGGACTCCGCCCGTTGTTCACGTCGGAGAACATCTGCTGCAACCACTGCATCGGGTGGGAGTCGGAATCCTCGGCGTACCAGGCGTCCCTCCGGTTCCTGCGAATGAGGTCCATCCGGGTCAGGATGTCGATGGCCAGGTCGTCAACCTTCGTGTGCTTCGAGGCGACCTCACGGGCCGGGTCTGTGCGGACCCACTTCCCCACCTCGTCCTTGTGCTTCTTCTCCACCAAGCCCGACATGTTGCGGATCGCCCGGTCGACCTCCTTGGAGATGCCGGGGGAGTCGTCTTCCTGCCCCCCGGCCTTGGCGGCGGCCCCACGGGTGAGGTAGAGCAGGTACTCGGCGAAGTCCTCGACATCCTTCCGGATGCTCGATGCGGAGCGGGGCTCAATCCGCAGGCCGTACTGGGAGCCGTGACTGACGTGCACCTGGCAGATGGTCGTGCCGCCGGCACCGGTGTCGAGGACGATCTCCCGTTCGAGCTTCGTTTCTCCGGGCTTGAGCAGGCCGGCCAGCTTGCATATGGCGGTGGACTTGCCGACGCCGATGCTCCCGATGAATGCGACACGGTGTTCGCAGGGGCGGAGGAACCCGGCGAGCCGCCGCAACTCTTTCTCGTAGAGGTCGATCTGGCGAACGAAAACGTTCTTGACCTTCGGGTTGTCACGCACCTTCCGGAGTTTCCGGAGCGAGACGTTCGCAGACCACATGGCTTCCCGGTTCGGATGGTCGAACTCGGGGCGCTCCAGCACGTCCCACTTCTGATTGACGAATTCGCCGAGTTGGCGTGCCTTAGTCGTCCCGATCGCCTTGAGGACCGCCTCGAACTCCTCGGCGCTGAGGCTCTTGTCACCGGACTCGATTCGGGACACGCTCGTCGAGCTGAAGGTAACCTTGGCCGCCAGTTGCGCCTGGGTCAGGCCCGCCTCCTCACGCACGGCCGCAAGATAACGACCGACCGGAACATCGTCACGGACTTCGCTGTCGCTCATGGGGGTGCCTCCGAAAGGATTCTCTCCGACGGAGGAATAGCACTGAAAGCATTCAGTAAGGTCAAGGACAGTTTGAGAAGCAATTCAGACAATCGACCACAAACAAGCGATACGCCTTCAAGATGAGTGCCGCTCCGCCAGGTTTTTTCACCCATAAACTCCGCATCTGCAACGCCTTGATGAAGACGTGGCCTGAGATGAGATTCCGGGTGAGTTCAACAAGCGGTCCGCCAGCTAGCCCGAATGGAGATCGTCGCACGAGGTCGAGTTTCGAAGTGGGCGGTCCAGGATGCGACCGACTCAGCTATCGAAGAGATCAAGCGGCAGGTGAAGACGGCCGAGGTCGGGGCGTGCTTATGCCCCGACCCCATTGCCTCCGGAGCGGACGTGAGCCCGTTCGTTCTTACCTCTTCAGTCGTCCCAACAGCCAGAAGATCGTGGCGGGCGACTTCTTCACGATCTTGGCGATCTCAGGCACCTTAACGCCTTGCCGGTGAAGGTCCAGAATCTTCTCCCTCGTGCCGAGCGAGGTGTAGTGCTGAATCGGCGTTTCCCACTGGTCGCTCGGGGCGGCGTCGAAGACCGGCTTCAGGTCCCGCTCAAGCTGTCGCAGGGCCCGGAACACGTCGGCGAACGGCCGGTTCGTGTACACGTCGAGGAGGTCATCCTGCCTCACCGGGTTGCCGTGGCAGAGGAACACGGCGTCGACCTCGCCCCCGGCGATGTGGCGAATCCGGTCGGCCGCCGTGTCCCGCAGCGACGAGAAGCTATGGCCGGGGAGGTCGGGGCGGCCCTTGCGGATGCGGCGGATCAGCAGGGCCCACTTGTTCATGAAGTACTGGCTTTGGTTCTTGTTGCTCCTCGTGCGCCCGAAGAACGGGTCGCCCCTGTCGGTCAGGAGCAGTAGCGGGGGGTCGATCTTGAGCCGGGCGCGGATGCGCTTCCGCCGGGCCAGGGCCCATCGCAGGCCGGCGACGGCCTGTTCCTACAGGAGGAACTCGCCGTAGCCCCCCGACTTGTGCCAGGTATATAGAATGAACCGGTGGTCGGGTCCGACTCGTACTTGGCGACCTGCCAGAGCGACGAGGCGTGGGGGTGGGGGCGGTCCAGGAACAGGTGCTCCAGCCGGAGCGTGCCCTGCTCGGCCCCCTTGAACAAGCAGTTCAGGCCCAGTAGCAGAAACAGGCGCTCCAGGGGGGTGGCGTATTTGTTGAGTAGGGCCTATTCGTCGTCGGTGTAGACCTTGACATTGAGGTGGCCGACCCTGGTCCGTTCGTCCTCGATCTCCTTGACCCTCGTGTCCAGGTCGCCGAAGTCTTCGGGCTTCCGCCAGTCTAAGTCCTTGCTCTTGTGTAGCCAGCGTAAGAACCGCATCAATTCGGCGACGTGGTTCTCGCACGTCTTCCTGGCCATCGGCCTCGACGCCTTCCCGTGGCGGGGCTGCGTCGGGGCCGCAGCCGCCAGTAGTCCAGGAGTTCCTGGCAACCGTGAAAGTCGAGCGCCGAGAGCGGCCGGTCCTTCTGGCGGGCCTTGATCCGTCGGGCCTGCTCGACCTTGAGGTTGCGGAAGGCGGTGAGCCGGTGTTCGCCTTCCGGGGTCGGTTCGAGGCCCGTCTTCTTGACGTGCAGGATGAACCCGTCGAGGGCCTCGTGGAGGCGTCCCCACGCCTTCGGACCGGAATTCGCCAGCGGGAGGGGAGATGGGGTCGGCGGTTGCTTCTGGTGCTCCCGGACGGCGTTCCAGAGGGCTTGGCCCTGCTCGTAAGCCTCCCCGTCCTCGGGCACGAAGGAGACCATCGGGTACTTGCGGGCGAGTTCGTAGAGGCTGTGGAAGTAGGTGGACTCATGCGCCTCCTGGTGCCTGGGCAGGACGAACCGGACCTTTCCGGCGGCCAACTCTCGGGCGATCCAGAGTCCCTGGTCATCCCAGGAATACTCCCGGCGCTCATGCAGGGGTTCGCCGCCGAGGTCGGTCAAGACGGGTTCCTCCCCTCGGAGCCGGGCCAGGTGGGTCCAGAGTTCCTTGACCCGGTGGTATCGGTACTTCGCCTGTTCGAGGTCCGAGCCGAGGTAGAAGGGCTGCGGGATACGCTCCCCCGTCTCTTCTCTCCATCCAACCATGCGTTGATACCGTCCCCGACCGTCGGGCTTCCAATCCTTCACGAGCTTGCTGCGGGGCATCGGCGTGTCTCCACATGAGGTATGGAGGTGGTGGGTGCTTACGAGTCATTCTACGGACTCCAGTACCCAGCGTCAGGCGAAACAGCACCCAGAAAGCCCCGAAATCAGCACCCAGGCCGGAAAACAGCATCGCCGGCCGTCACGCCCGATCGACGTAAAGTCAATGAAAAAGGCCCCTTGCGATTACTCGCAAGGGGCCTTGGTAGTGGAGGCGGCGGGAATTGCACCCGCGAGCCGTTTTCCGCAACCATTTCAGCGCCTTGCGTTTGCGTCAATCGCTCCTGCCCGTGGTCGGAAATGGGTCGGGAGGACGAGTCGCTACGCGAAGTCGTCGCCTGTTGGCATAGTTTACCACCTCACATCGTCCAGGCGATACTAGCCCTCGTGCGGACCGTCCGAAGCTAACCCTCCTCGATTTGTCGTGACAATGTCGGGCAAGCGTGGTATTCTCGATAATTGAGGAAGGGAGACAGTGCGATGCCGGGTCGATCGACGCGTACCGCTAAGTTGGATCTCCGGCTCACACCGGAGGCCAAGCAGAAGTTGCAAACCGCCGCCGAGTCGGCGGGACGGACGGTCAGCGAATTCGTCCTGGAAAGCGCGCTGGTTCGGGCTGACGAAACCTTGGCCGACCGGACCCGCTTCGGTCTGGATGCAGAACGCTGGAAGATGTTCCTTGAAGCCCTCGACTCCCCTCCCCGCGAACTCCCCCGCCTCGGCCGCCTTCTGCAAGAACCGAGCGTGTTCGAGCGCGGTGGCTGACGATGGCCGATCCGCTGCGGATCGAGAAGCTCCGGCCCGATCACACGGTCGCCGGATTCGACTGCGGCCAGGAGGAGCTTAACCGGTTCCTCACGCGCTTCGCGCTAGTCAACCAGCTCGCGGGCGCCGCCCAGACCTACCTTGGGCTGTCTGGAGAGGCGGTGGTCGGCTACTACTCGCTCGCGGTCGGCGAAGTGGCCTATGACGACGCGCCGGGTCGTTTGAGCAAGGGCCTCGCTCGTCACCCCGTGCCGATCATGCTCCTCGCCCGGCTCGCCGTGAGTTCCGAGGCGCAGGGCCGAGGGATCGGCGCCGGGTTGCTCAAAGACGCGATGATGCGGACGATCCAGGCGGCGGATATTGCGGGCATCCGCGCTCTGGTCGTTCACGCCAAAGACGAAAACGCCCGCCGGTTCTACGAGCATTTCGGATACAGCCCCTCGCCGACGGACGCACTGCACCTCCACCTTCTTGTCAAGGACATCAAACGGCTGGTCTGCCAGTAGCGAACGTCGCCCCGGCTGGAAACGATCTTCTCGTAGAGAAGGAAATACCCCCAGACTTACTGTCAGCGTTACCCGAAGGTCATAGGTGACGCCCTTCCGGCCCTGGGGCTAGCCCTCAGGTTCGCGTTTCCGCCCGTGCCATCCGTTTGGTGCGGCTCAAGGCCGAGGTTGGGCGCACCAAGCCGACCCCAAGTAGGGCCTGATCGATCGTCATTCGCGGCCTCGCCGGTACGCGGGCGAGATGATGAGTGATAAGGGTCGAGGGCCCGGAGTGGCCGCCCGCGGCGGTCGCGTTCTCCCGCATCGAAGATCACGACTCACGCCCCGAGGGACGAAGGCGTTTCGAGTGCCGCACCTTCGGCCTATCGATCACCTCGCCGAATTAATCTAACTCGTGAATTGTTTAAAAGCTTACGTCGATCCTTGTCAGCCTCGATTCTGTCAAAAAGCAAGATTGTCAATACCGCTAATCGAAGGCATCCGGCGAACAGTTTTGCGGCTGTGTGGCATCCCCTTCCTCTCGCCTGAAAGGAGGTGCTCCTTGAACCTGATTAGTCGGCTTCTCACGCGCGGCCGAGCCTGGTGCTTCCATCGCGTCCAGGTTCCTCATGACGGCGCGCCGGGTAGGGCTCTCGGGGAAGCGATCAAAAACTCGTTGTTATGACAAGTGGAACCCGGAAACCCGAGCTGCCCGATCCTTCGCCCCGGCCAACGCCGGGGTTTTTCACGCGCGTCTAGCACCTGCCGGCTTCCTTCATCGCCGCTTCAACCTCGGCGCGATTCACCAGAACGAGCTGATGGCTGTCAGGCTCGGCCTCGGTCTGGTCGCCGTCGCGATCGAGATCGAGATCGAGCTGGAGCATGAAGTAGTACGCCATGCAAACCCGCATACTGACCTCGATCGCGCCACCGGTCATCCCGAAGTCCATCTCCACGGCGCGACGGTCGCCACCTTTCAGTTTCGGGTGAGGCGCCAGCTTCAACGTCACCTCGCGTTGCCAGCCTGCATCATTGGCGGGATCGATGCCGTCTGATCTCGCCTCACGGATCTCCAGAATGCGAGCCAGCACGAAGTCGCGGAACTCCTCATGCTCGTGGCACCACGCGCGGGCGTGCCAGCGGAAGCCGTCGAATCCGAGCGCGTGAGGCGCGATCCACCGCCATTTCGGCTTGGGGCTCGACTTCGACTGGTAGTTGATGTGGATCGAAGATCGGGTCCGTATGGCGTCGAGGATGCGCCGTAGCGTCCCCGGCTCCAGGCGGCGCCGGAGGATCGGAACGATGGAATAGGAAGGCATGCGGACCGCCCAGGCTTCGTCTTCGTTCAAGAGACCGGCCTGGATCAGCCGGAGCTGGGCGAGGTACTCGTCGGCGGACGGCTCGAAGAAGACGGGCTTGAACTTTCGACCGGCGACGTAGGTTTTGCGGGTCTTGTCATAGACGGCATTGCCCTTGGCCGCCTCTTGGTACTGGGCGAGGTCCGAGGAGGCTTGCGGGATCGACACTCCGAAAAAAGAGACCAGATCACCGCGATTTACGTGGCCCTCCCAGAACAATCGGAAATCGATGAACTCAAGGCGTCGCTCGACGGACCAGCGCCCTTTCTTCCGTTGCTTACCCACTCGACTTGCTCCCTACGGCAAGAACGCGTATACTTTCTAGACGGGCATAGTTTTTCGATCCGACTTTTTTGTATCCGCATCCCGTTCGGGGGTCAACCTCCTCTCTGCGTAACGGGTGGCGGTTCTGGAACCACTCACGGCAAAGTCGGAATGTCCGGACTGTGGCCTCTCGAGGGACTGCCCGTGACCACTGCGGTTGTGGCGCGCCAGCATGGCGACGACTACCAGGCTCGGATCTTCTGGCTCGAAGCTTGCCGCCTCTTTAGTAAGTATTCGAAGGTCCAGCGTGTCGCGTACGAGTTCAAGGCCATCAAATCCTTTGACGACGTGGCCGTTGTCTACTCCTCGCCTATTCCCGACGAGCGAGGCGGAAGCATCATCGCCGATTACTACCAAGCGAAGTACCACGTCGATTTGAAGGGCAGTCTTACCTGGGAAGCCCTGATCGATCCCGAGGCCATCGGCGCGAGTTCCGTCTCGCTTCTTGAGCGTCTGCACGTCGCGGCAATGGACACTGGAAGCTCTTGCGCTCGCTTCAACTTGATTTCTGCATGGCCGATCCACCCCGACAACGACCTCGCCGAGATCGTGAGCAGGCGGAACGGTGAACTCCGGCTGGAAAAACTCTTCGACGGGACCACGGACGCCAGCGCGAAGGGCAAGATTCGCAAAGCGTGGCGGGGGCGGCTCAAGCTGAAGACCGACGAAGAGCTGGAGAAGGTGGTGGCCCCGTTCCGCATCCACGCCCCGTATCGGGCGCTGGACGAGTTGCGCAAGGAACTGAACTTCCGCCTCGAATTCGCTGGCCTGGCGGGTGTAGCGCGCGATGGCCTGGTCGAGCCGTGGGTCGCTGCCTTTGGCGTAAGCTCCGAGCGCGATGAGGTCGCGCTTGAGCCGGTAGATGGTGTTGGCATCGGCCCTCAGGTCGTTGCTGAACACCTCCGCCTCGATCGCGTCGAGGTCGGCGCCGACCTCCGCGTCGACGAGCCGGTAGTTGTCGACGACCGAGTCCATGACTGCGTGGAGCACCG
>JAJYCH010000157.1 GCA_021778575.1 Planctomycetota bacterium | reverse complement strand
TCGAAACCGGAATCACTAATTGTCGCCTGCGTGGGAGTCGTCGCGACCGACACCGCGTCGAGAAAGACCGTGTTGTCACCGCCCACCGAGTCCAGACCGAGGAACTCGATCGTATGAGTCCCCGCCGTCACCGTGAATGCCGGTGTCGTGTAAATCTGGTATGAGGTTCCCGTTGGAGTGAACGTGCCGATCACCGAACCGTCCACCAGGACCGCGAAATCTTCCTTCGTCGTCCCGTAGTTACCACGCTGGGCCGCGTCGAACGAGAGCATGTATGAGCCCGCCGACCAGCCCGTGACCGATTGCGTGATCGTCCCCTTCCCTTGCAAGAACGCCACCTGCGAACCCTGCGGAGCGTTGGGATTGCCGAAAGTGAACCCCGAACCATTTCCCGACAGACCCGAGCCATTTCCCGACGAGCCCGAGAAAGTCCAGGGCGAACCAGTCGTCGCGTAAGAGTACGAAGAATAGCCCGTTCCGACGTTCACCGATTCGAAGCCCGGGTCATTGAGTCCACTCTTGGTTGTCACGATCGGCGTGATGGCGAAGTTTGTCGGCTGAAATTGCGAGCCGCCATTGAGAATGACAATGGAGAGAGTGCTCAGTCCGCTCGGGATTGCGACGTTCCCGAGGTCGATACTGGAAGACGTCCCTTGAGTGAAAACGCCACCAATTTCCTGATTGTTCAAGAACATCTCGAACCGGGCGGCCGAGGACCCCGCTCCTGCGAGGGTCGAAAGGGCGAGATCGAAAGTCCCCGATGAAACGGCGTTCAGGAGCCAGAAACCCTGGGACCCCGCCGACGGGCTGGCGAAACTGGTTCCCAGCGTATCGGAAGTTGCGCTGAAGGTTGTCGGGACACTCGCAGGAACGGGAATACCGGCATTCACCGCAACCGGCGCCGCGCTGGCAAGGTCAACCGTTCCCTGATAGCGGGGAGACTGCGACGGATTTCCGTACTGGCTGAGTTCGGCGATCGGCCACTCGTTCGATGGACTCAAGGTTCCGAACGGGCCATCGAAGTAGTTCGCAAGTGTCCCGCCGCCCTGAAAATAGTCGAGGTAGTGTTGCTTGACCAGAGCTTCCATACGCGGGTCGCGCGACGCGGCGAGCGCGACCTGACCTGCCGCCGTACTGGGGTCGGCGGAGATGCTCGGTCCTCCTTCGTAGGAGACGTTATTGAGTCCATAGAATCGTGCGATCGTCGTGTAGTCGATCGAGTTAGGGATCGCGTAAGAGGTTTCTTGGGCCTGGAGTGACGAGATCACCGCGTCAACCGACGAATAGTCGGTCGGGCTCCAGTAATCCGCATTTCCCATCCCGTAGAACGACGCGCTCGCGGGTCCGAAGTAGGTCTGGAACCAGTTCAAGGCGGCAGGATAGAAACTCGTGTTGTTCTCCTGCCAACCAAGGACCGGCCGGATTCTCTGGTGGGTTGGGTCGGCTCCGAGAACACTTTGAAAGATCTGGCCAAGCTGGGCGGTCCGCTCGAGATAGCGACGTCCCACCGCGAGATTGACGTCGGTCGATGTCGTCCCATCCGGATTCTGGTAGATGTCCTGGTTTCCGGGGAAGGTCGACAACGGAGTATTGCTCGCCTGGTTCTGAACCGCGGCCTCCTGGTAATACTCGTTAGTGGGAATTCCGCCCCAGACCTCGTTCGAGTATTCCACGTAGATTTTCAGGTTCGGATTGAGTCCCGCGAACGTGACCCCTCCGACGGTTCCACCGTTCTTGATGATCCCGGCGACGGCCGAAACATAGTCGTTCGTCGCACCTTGGGGAATATTGATCCACATATCCGTGTTGGTCTGATTTGCCAGAGCCACAAGATATTCCCAGGGCATCCCGGTCTGGTCCACCTGGGAGGCGTTCACCGTCACCAACGTATTCCCGTTGAAAAACGGCTGGCCGTTCGTGTTTTCGGGGTCAAGGTAGCGGAGGACGCTGTAGGGCTGAAGGGCAGAGAGAAACTCGTTGGTGTAGAGCTGCGTGCTCGTCGCGGCGTATCCGGGACGGATCAGCTTTGCGTTGCTGAAGCCGGTATCGGCCGCACTTCCCGCAGTCGCCATGGTATTCGAGAAAGTGATCCCGAAAAAGTCCGAAGTCGATGTGGCTGGGACAACAAGGTCGGCCGCTGTCGTGTTCGTTGCCGCGTCATAGGTCTGATTCTGAACTGTGAAGGGCGTGCTGAAGCCGGGATACTCCTGGCTGATCGTTGCCTGCCCCGTAAAGCTGAGGTGATAGGTCCCGACCAGACTGGGAGCGACGGCGTTGGGATCGGGTCCGTTCCAGGGCTGATTCACTCGATAATCGAAAAGGAGCGTGGCATCGCTGGTCGGATCGCTGCTTGAGTTCAGCGCGATCGAGTTCGACTGGCCAGGATTCGCCGTCCAGTCGCCTGGGACCTGGAGCCAGTTCACGAAACTCTGAAACGGGCCGATCTCGACGTTGATACCCAACGAGCCGGCCGCGAGCAATTCTCGCGATTCGAGCGACTCCAGGCCCAGGAAAGAAAATGAGCTCGATCGCCGGCGATCCGGATTCCGGGGACGGCGCGCGGCGCGGCACTTGAAGTGCGACTTCATCAACAGGCACTCCCGAATATATCGAGGATGTGAATCTTTGAGTCATGCAGTCACGACCGAGAATCGGACGTGACATTCGCAAGAGGTGAGACCAACGGGGCAATGGCCGTTCTGAAGACTGTAATCGAAAAAATCTGCCAAAGTCAAATGAACGAAAAAGATTTTAAGAGATTCAGCATAATGTAAATCTTTGATACAATCTCGAAAGTCATTCGCGTATCGAAATCGCTACCCGCTTCAACGCATTTATGAATCAATGCGCCCACGAAGTCAAATCACCACTCGATCTTGAGATTCCGGATTCGAGTCGTGCCCGTCGGCAACGGTCGCAAGGTCAGCCAGATGTTGACCTCTTCGGGTACCAGCGCCGACGACCAGGCAAGATCGTCGACCTCGACGAAATCGAACCCCTGGAGACGACGTATCTGGACGCGATGCCAGGTCGGCCCGGTCAAGCTGGCCACGGTCGGTTGTCCGGATCGAGCCAGCGCATGACCGATCACATCCATGCCGCCAAGTTGATCGGCGGGCGCTAATACTTCCAGACTCAAAACAAATTCACCAGGAAGTCGATAATGTAATTCAAACGGAACTGACCGGCCTGATCGCGGTTCAAGGACAAGATCGGCAAGTTCAAACGTCCGAACAAGGTCGTGAGCGGCTGCGGAACTCGAACCCCACTCCGTTTCCAGTCCACGAAGGGTCAAACACGACGCCGCCAGGGTGGCAAGCGCAAGAGTCAACGCGGTCGACCAGCGCCACCACACGGGGGTTTCGCCCTCGATCGGAAACGGACATTTCAGAAGCATCTGAATCCGTTGAACAAGCGCCGAGGCCGCTTCGGGGACCCGGGAAGGGAGCGCCGCGACTTCTGGCTTCGCCTCAATGACCGGGTGAGTCTTCTGCGGACCGGCAATGCCGAGCAAGGACGACGCATACCGGTTGGAGGTTCCAAAATGCGCGACCGCCCAGCGATCGGCAAGGAACTCCTGGTCAAGCTTTAACTGGTCGCGAATCCACCAGAATGTGGGCAGAAAGAACCAGACCGATTCGGCGAGCGACGCGACGGGTCGAAAATAATGATCCCGGTTCTCGACATGGGCCAGTTCGTGGAGCAAACAAAGTCGGAGCCGATCCACCGAGTCGGGATTTTCCAGTTCGGGAGGGATCAAGATCACTGCGCGGTGGACGCCAATCAGGACAGGACGGGAGACTCGTCCCGAAATCATCAAGAGAGGCCGAACCGACCGAGCCGAGAGGGGTAATGATTCATAAAGTTCAACAACCTGTGCTGAAGGAAATGTACCGCTACGGATCAAACCGAAAACTCCGGCCAGACCCAGACCAAGCCACCCCAGCGCCATCATCAGACCCAGAAGATAGGCAACCACAACCCCATGTGCGACCCGGCGAGAGATCCGCGTCTCGGGAGATTGCAAAGTTCCCGGAACTTGCCAGGGGTCGGCTGGTTCCAGACCAGGATTTGCCACGCCACGTGGCGGAACCGACCGCCTGCATTCCGACGAGCCTGAATGGAAAAAAGCGGTAATCGAACCGCGAAGATCGATTCGCTCGACCGGATTGAGCGCAGCGAGTGGGACCAGGACCAGCGTGGCGAGCAAGCCCGCCCGGGACCAGACGAGTCGGCGCGCCGGCTGTCGGCACTGGAGCATCGCCAGAATCACCAACCCGGTGATGGCGGTTGCCGCCAGTGTCGCGTCGAGCAAGGTCGTTCCGACCCGATCGAGCCAGCCAGCCATCGGGAAATCCCCGATTCGGAAGTTCCGTCGAAGAAAGTCGCCGTCAACCAACCGAGTACGGTCCGTCAGTCGACTTCCAGTTTCGATCCGACCGGTTCATCGGCTCGTTCGTCCGCCTGTTTCTGGGCTTCGTCGATCATGGCTCGAAGCCGATCGAACTCGGCGGCGCTGGGCGGTTTGGTGTCGAGCAGGGCAACCATCATCCGGTCGATGGCTCCATCGAAGACGCGATCGACGAATCGTTTGGTCAACTCACGGATCGTCCGATCCGACGATTTTTTCGGAATATAGATGAAGGTTCGCCCTTCGACGACATGTCGGACGAGCCCCTTCTTATCCTCCATGATGTTCAGGAGCGTCTGGACCGTGCTGTAAGCCACGGGGTTGTCCACCGTGTCCGGCAGTTTGTTCAGTTCATCCTGAACCTCGCGAACGCTTGCTTTGCCGAGCGCCCAGAGAATCTTGAGAATCTCGAGTTCCCGGTCTGTCACCATTTGAACTTTGCGCACCGTGGGTCCCCTCGAAAACGAACGATCTCGTTGACGTAAAGTAACGCCCGGTCAACGACCTGACAACCCTGCCCGTCGAAAAACAGACACCCGTGGTTGCAATCACGAAGTCCCTGTTGTATTTCAACTTCGGGCCAATTGTACTCGATCCGGGGGAATTGGAACCGGGGTCTACCAATTGTTTCATTTTACGCAGAATGCCCCTGCTTGGGACAAGTCCCGTCGAAAATCTTTCCGGGTTTTTGACTCGCTTGTAGTCAGAATCGCTTGATCCGTCACGAACCGAAGCGAAGTCGGAGTGTCTGGGTGTCGCCCGGTCGCTTGGTTTCTTATGATAGGAAAATGACGATCGCCCGATTGAGCGGGGATCGACAGTCAGCCCGCCTTTGGGCGTCGAGGTAAATTGGCCATGACTCGGATCGCCATCTACGACACAACCTTGCGCGACGGGAGCCAGGGCGAAGGCGTCAACTTCTCGCTCCAGGACAAGCTCCGGATCACCGAGCGGCTCGACGAGCTGGGTGTCGACTATATCGAAGGCGGCTATCCTCTCTCGAACCCGAAGGACGAAGCGTACTTTCGAGCTGTCCGCGACCTCGACCTGGCCCACGCCCGAGTCACGGCCTTCGGAATGACTCGCCGAAAGGACATCGCCGCTGAGGACGATACCGGGATGAAGGCGCTCGTCAGCTCCGGCGCTCCGGTGGTGACGATTGTCGGCAAGAGCTGGGATTTCCAGGTGACCGAAGTCCTCGGCGTCTCGCTGGAAGAGAACTGCCGGATGATCGCCGACTCCGTCGCGTTCTGCGGGAGCAAGGTTTCGGAAGTCGTCTACGACGCCGAGCACTTCTTCGACGGCTTCCGCCTCAACCCCGACTATGCCTTGAAGACCCTGCAAGCCGCCGTCGCCGCTGGAGCCAGTTGGCTCGTTCTCTGCGACACCAACGGCGGGACCCTCCCAGAAGGAATCGCGAAGGCCGTCGATGCCGTCAAGGCCGCGTTCTCGGTCCCGATCGGTATCCACACCCACAACGATGGCGAGCTGGCCGTCGCCAACACCCTGGCCGCGATCGCCAGGGGGGCCACGCAGGTCCAGGGAACCATCAACGGCATCGGCGAACGTTGCGGCAACGTCGATATTTGCAGCGTCGTCGCCAACCTCGCGCTCAAGTACGAAGGCTACGACCTCCTTCGACCAGGCAGCCTAGCGCGACTGACCGAAGTCTCCCGGTTCGTCTACGAGACGGCGAACATGAACTTCCGGACCGGTCAACCGTTCGTCGGTTCGAGCGCCTTTGCCCATAAAGGCGGGATGCATGTCCACGGAATCCGCAAGAACGCCAGCAGTTACGAACACATCGACCCCTCGCTCGTCGGCAACGAGCGCCGGGTGCTGGTGAGCGAGCTGTCCGGCAAGTCGAACATCGCCGAGAAGCTGGGCGAACATGGCCTCGATCAAGATAACGCCCTGCTGACGAAGGTCCTCGACCGCGTCCAGGATCTTGAAAACGAGGGCTATCAGTTCGAGGCCGCCGAAGCCTCGTTCGTCCTCCTGGTCGAGAAGCTGGCTGGACGGTATCACCCAAAATTTGAAAGACTTGGCTACCGAGTGAGCGTCGTCGGCGAATCCGGCAATGCCGCCGTGACCGAGGCGACCGTGAAGCTCCGCGTCGGCGAATCCGTCGAGCACACCGTCGGAGAAGGAGACGGTCCGGTCAACGCGCTCGACCTTGCCCTTCGAAAAGCCCTCGAACCCCACTTCCCTCGGTTGAAAGAGATGAGGCTCGTCGACTTCAAGGTCCGGGTGATCAACGACCGGGCCGGAACTGCGGCAAGAGTAAGAGTCGTGATCGAGAGCCAGGACGGCGACGAGGTCTGGGGGACCGTCGGGGTCTCCGAGAACATGATCGAGGCGAGCTGGATGGCCCTGATCGACGCCTTCGACCACAAGCTGGCGAAGGATGCGAGGGTCAACGCGAAAACGTCGCTGGCCGGGGTCGGAGTTTGATCCTAACCCGTAGGGCAGGATTTATCCTGCCGTCTTTTTTCTAATCAACCAAATTCGCATCCACGCGATCGTAATAAGGTGGAACGCCACTACCCGAACAAGCCCAATCGATCGGATATTCTCCCGATCGGACGTACCGGAAGAATGAAGTCCAGCGCCAATCGCGAGGGCATCGAACCAGGCCATGCTTGACCGGATTGAAGTGGATGTAATTGACATGTTGGATCAAGTCGTCTTCATCCCGGATCGTATGTTCAATGAACCGAGGTTGCCAGACGCCTCGACGTCCCTCTCTTTGTTGACCAGGAAGCACAGGCCGATCGTCATTTCCAAGATCTAACCACTCGCGAGTGAACCGAGACTTGATCGAAGCCCAACGTATGGCAAAATCAAAATCACCCGGAGGGTGTGTCCAGATGACGTGAAGATGATCCGGTAAGAGGACGATCGCGTCGATCGTGAAGGGCCGTGCCTCTCGCTCGAGTCTCAGCCCCTGTCCAAGCAGTGTGCGAGCTGATTCTTCGAGAAACAAAAATACACGTCCTGCGGTCACAAGTGTGAAGAAGAACGTCCCACCGGGAACCCAGTTTCGTCGGTAGTTCGGCATGCAAAAGTATCTCGAAGAATTCCTTCGGCAGGATAACTCCTGCCCTACACCTACAACAGATGGCCAAGCTTTGCCATCCTCGAAGAGACTTTTGGAGGCGGTATGCAAGAAGAGGATAACTTCTACCAGGCTCCCGATACTCCGATCGTCGAAGATTTCATTGCATACGAACGAAGCCCACGTCCTCTGAGCAGTTTTGTCGCCGCTGTCTCTTGCTTCGCTGCGGCTTTCTTCTTGGCACTGGTCATGTGCTTTGTCATTTATGAAACGATCGACTCGTGGTCCAAGGCCGGGACCAGATGGGAAAATCGTCCTGCGCGACTCGGTTGGCGCGAAGTCTGTCTTTTTACTATTGGAGGTTCGACGTTGGCAATGACTCTTGCAGGTCGAGCGTTCTGGGTTCGACGGGATCGACGCGGATTGGTGATGTTTCTGACCAGTCTTGGTCTCTTTGCTCTGACTCTCGTACCACCTTTATTTTTTCATTAGAACGGTTTGCGTTCGAATGATACACGGGTAGGGCAGAATTTATCCTTCCTATTCGACGGTTTTCGGCAGGATAAATCCTGCCCTACGCTGACTGATCGCGAAGATTATCGCATTTCCCATTGGATGACATTCTCCATTCTTGGACCTCGCATGACCACCGCCGAACTCCCCAAACAATACGACCCCCAGGAAGCCCAGAAGCGCTGGTATGCGTTCTGGCTCGAAAAGGGGTATTTTCACGCCGATCCCGCGAGCGACAAGCCGCCTTACACGATCGTGATCCCGCCGCCGAACGTCACCGGGGCTTTGCATCTGGGTCATGCGCTCAACAATACGATCCAGGATATCTTGATTCGCTGGAAGCGGATGCAAGGCTTCGACGCCCTCTGGATGCCCGGCACCGACCACGCGGGGATCGCCACCCAGGCCGTCGTCGAGACCCGGCTCCGCAAGGAAGAGAACAAGACCCGACACGACATCGGCCGCGATGAATTGGTCCGTCGGATCTGGGCTTGGAAGGATGAGTATGAAGCTCGGATCTTGAGCCAGCTTCGCCTGATGGGCTGCTCGTGCGACT
>JAJYCH010000156.1 GCA_021778575.1 Planctomycetota bacterium | reverse complement strand
TGGCGATCCGAATTCCACACATGGCGAAACAATAGATGGACGCCCGTGCTGGCCAAGGAGTTTGCCGCCCTGGTCGCCCGCTCGGCCCGAGAGGCGTTCGACGAGGATTTCATTTACAAATTGGGGGCTTATACTCGGGCGAAGAAGGTCGGCGAGGCCGAGAAGAAGCAGCCGCCCAAGAAGAGGCCGGTGACAAAGACTGTCGTCGGTGACGTGACCCAGGCGCTGGCCGACTGTACGCTGCTCCAGTCCGACGACGTGCCGGCGCAGCCGGCGTGGATCGGCAAACCCGGCCCGTGGCCAGCCGAAGAAATTTTGCCGATGGCGGACGGCCTGATCCACCTGCCGTCGCTCCTGGAGGGTCGCCTGGCGATCTTGCCCCCGACGCCGCTGTTCTTCGGCCGGTACGCGCTCTCTTACGCCTACGACCCCGATGCCCCGGAGCCAGCCGAATGGCTCAAGTTCCTCGCGTCGGCCTGGGGCGACGACCGCGAGTCGATTGAACTGCTCCAGGACTGGATGGGCTACCTGCTCACGCCCGACACGTCCCTCGAAAAGATCCTGATGATGATCGGGCCGCCCAGGTCGGGCAAGGGCACGATCGCGAAGGTCATCACGGCGCTGGTCGGCCCGGAGAACGTGGTCAACCCGACGCTCTCCGGCCTCGAAAAGCAGTTCGGGCTCGCCCCGCTGATCGGAAAACTAGTGGCGATCATTGGCGACGCCCGGATCAGTGGGCGGACCGACACGGCGACCGTGGTCGAGCGGCTGCTGTCGATCTCCGGCACCGATAGCCAGACGATCGACCGCAAGCACAAGGACGAGGTGACGCTCCGGCTCCCGACGCGGTTCACGATTATCAGCAACGAACTGCCGCACATGAAGGACGCCTCGACCGCCTTCCAGAACCGGATGGTGATCCTGCGAACCGTCCATTCCAATCTCGGCAAAGAGGATAGGACACTCATCGATCGGCTTCAGGCCGAGTTGCCGGGCATCCTCAATTGGTCCGTCGCTGGGTTGCGGCGGCTCCGCGAGCGGGGCCGGTTGATCGAGCCGGCATCCTCGCGCGACCTCAAGGACACCTGGGTCGAGTCGTCGAGCCCGGTCGCGGCCTTCATCAAAGAACGGTGCGTGGTCTCGCTTGGGCCGCCCAAGTCGGCAGGGGAGCCGATGATCCTGTGCTCTGAGCTGTTCATGGCGTACAAGAACTGGAGTCTCGCCAAGGGACGCGAGCATCCCGGCGACGAGATCCGATTTGGGCGCGATCTGCGGGCGGCCGTCCCTACCGTCGGCAAGAAGAATCCCAGAATGGGCAACGCCCGGCCCTGGCACTACACGGGCATCCGACTCAAGACCGAGGGCGAGATGATGGCCGACGATGACGACGAGTGATCGGCCGCCGGCTCATGGATGGGTCTCACCGGAGGGTGGTACAGGTTCGGTACACCCCCGGTGCAAGCTCGGTACAAGCGGACGTTTTAACGTAAACGATTTAGGGGAAAACCTTTTATGGTTTCTGGTATAGGTGGTACAGGCTATTTCCAAGTTATCTAACCAAGAGAGGAGAGAGTGAGATGAATTGGAGTGGGCACGGTGGACAGTAGAGAATGGCGGTCGGTAATTAGTCGTTATGGGAGCCACAATAGGGAAAAAACGTGTACCACCTGCACCATTTCATGTAAATCATTTCTCTCTAACAATTAACATAAAATGTCCGCCTTGTACCAGGCCTGCACCAGGCATTTCCAAGCAGACTTGCAAGCAATCACGAAATCGTGCCGATCAGGCCCTTCTTGGGCGGCTTTCCTTCGGCCGGGGAGCGGGATGCGATCGGGTCCGGCGGAAGGCGGGACGCTACTCCACCCTGGGCGGCCAACACAAGAGTTGGGCACTCGAAACCTGTAGTACACGATAGGCTGAAACGATGTCCCTCGTCACGAGAAACCAGCGCGTTTATCGATACCGCTCGGTCCGCCTCGACGGCCGGGTCACGTCCGCCTATCTCGGCGTCAGCGACATGCCGCCCGAGACGGTGGCATTCCTCCGATCGTTGCGGGAGCAGGTCCGGGCCGAGCGGGTGACGGCTCGTGCCGAATGGGAGGCGGAGCGGGGCCGGCTGGCCGACGCCGAGCGGGCGGTCATCGAGGCGGACAGTGCTTGTGAGGGGCTTGCCGCGACCGCCCTGCACGCCGTTGGCTGTCATCGGGTCAAGCGCGGCCGTTGGCGACGGAGGAGGGCCGAGGGGCCGCCAGTCGCCCCGGCTGGGCGGCCTCAATCCCCCGGCCTCGTCGGGTTGGGCGAGTTTGTTCGGCGGGCCCTGGCGTTGCGCCTTGCGGGTGCCGGCGACGGGCCCGGCTTTGACCAACTGGTCGGCGAAACCGAGGCGGTCCGGGCTGAGGTCGCCGGGCCGGGCTGTACACCCCTGGAATGGCTCCTGGCGGGCCGGGTCGCGGCGAACTGGATTGATGCGGCCGAGCGTGATGCCGGGCACCTGACGAGCCTGGGCGGCTGGCCTGCGGCGGCCGAGTATCATTCGAGGCTGAGGGGCCGGGCCCACCGCCGGCTGCTCGCCGCGTGCGAATCGTTGGCCACCGTCCGAAGGCTGGCGACGCCAGCCCGGGTGGTTGCGTGCGATTGGATGGATGGAGAATGGAGGGTGGATATGGAGACGACGGAGACGGACAGGACCGGGGTCGGGTCTGAGGCGATCAACCTCATGCAGTTGGCCCAGGCCGGGGATCGGGCCGCACTCAACAAACTCCTGGAACTCGGCAAGGTCCGGGGGCTCTCTTACCTGGGCGGCTGGTCGGCGGCCACCGTCCTGAACAAACTGGGGGATCGAGCCTCGGAGACGAACTTGATGGCCCGGGAGGCGGTCGCCGTCGACCGCGCGGCGGTCGTGGCGGATCTTTCGGAGCCCGGCGACGGCCCCATCGAGCGGATCATCATCGGGCGCGCCGCGCTGTGTTCGGTCGATCTCAGCCTGGCGGAAAGAGATTTTCAGCACATGGCCGCGCAAGGTGGACCCGCCGCACCGATCGAGGCCCTCGACCGGCGCCGGGAGCGGTCGCAAAGGATGCTGCTGGCGGCCCTGCGTTCACTCGCGGCGGTGCGGCGGATGGGCCGTCCGGCCGTCCAGGTCAACGTCGGCGACGGGAACGTCAACGTTCTGAAGGCGTGATGGGAATGCTCGCGTCCGGCGAGCGATTGCGGCGCGTGTTCCGATGTGCCTGATCGATTCGGGGCGCCCAAGCCTGGGCGGCCTTCGCGAGGAAAGACTTCTTTTGCGGGTTCAGGCGACACGAACTCTTCGCGCGCTGTCACAAGCGGAGCAACGTCGAATCCACCTTCTCCATAATGAAGGCGAAGTTCGGAGACAGCCTCCGAAGCAAGGCGGACGCGGCGATGGTCAAAGAGGCGTTGTGCAAGGTGCTTTGCCACAACCTTTGTTGCTTGGTGGCGAGCACGCACGAATTGGCGGTCGAGGCGACGTGTTGGGAGGACGAGATTGTAGTAATCGCTGGTCACAACGAGGCAACAAGTAATGATATTGAGGCATGGGGCTGGATCTAATTGGAATCGACAAGCTTGAGTTTAAATGCAATCGCACCCAACCCGCGCAATTGATAGAAGACAGCGGACCCCTGTTGCCTTTTGGAAAGGAGACCCTGCGAGTGAAGTTTTTTGAGGTACTTGTTAAAGAATTGTTGCCTCGACGAACAATCGAACTCCTCGAAATCTCTCGATCGAGCCTCGCCTTTCTTGGCCAGTTTTCCGAGCATCTTCTTGGTTTCAGGCTGAAGATCCAATCGATCAAATTCCTGTTTCACAATATCCTTCAACAGGGATTCAGCTCGTTTAGCCGGAATCTGTCGATTGATCAGGGCTTTTGCGATTCTGTCAGCCATTTGAATATAAAGTTGGGATTTTTCATCCTTGCCGCCCTCGAAACTGGTCATCACGGCCTTGCGAATGCTTTCGACAAATTTTGTGCAAATTTCATGACTATACTTGAAAACAAACCTGATCTCTCCGTGCGAAGCGTCATAAAGCAACTTGTGTATATTGGTAGGTAGAGGACTAAGAGCATCGGAAGACTTTGAAAATTTCTTGACTCTCAGGCCGATGGCACTCTCAAGTTCATCGAAGGAAAGAGGCAGCAACTCCAGTCCCGTCCCGGTAAGACGGTCAGAGACCCTCTTGTCAAGAGACTGGATAAGACTTCCCAGTCCACTCTGTCCGATCAAAACCCACCATACACGAGAAATCGAGAATAGCGTGTCACGAAACGTTATAAGCAATCTTTTTAATTCCAGGTTTTCTAAATTCTCAATGTTGTCCAGGGCAAGGAATGCGCCGTCGAATTTCAGTTTACCAACGACCTCGCTAACGACGCATTCGATGGCATCCTGAAGACCTTCAAACGAAATACTCTCTACTCCCGGCAGTTCAACCGATCGTCCAAAAGATCCGCCAAATCCCAGGATATCCAGTCCAATGTCAAAACCGGAGTTTCCCTTGGAATTCAACCATTTGCTAATCTTGGCTGTCCCGGACGGTAACGATACTCCTTCTTGCGTGCAATTTTGTTGCACGGAACGGACCAGGTTTTCCAGGGCTCTCAAGGCGATCGTCTTCGGTGCATCTCCAGGGTATATGCTGCAAAGCCGGTAATTTGGGAGCAACTTTGGACCAAATTCGGCCTTCTCGGTCGCCAGGCGAAATTGTTGGACATTGAAGAAACTGGTCTTGCCGACCCCCGGTGGACCGGAAAGGACCACAAAACCTTCCTGAAGAGAATCAAGAGTTGTGCAAATTTCAATTGATTCTTCTTGTCGATTTACGAGGAGTTCCTCATCCTCTGACACTGGGCCCAAAGGGCGGGCGTCATAGGGACTTTGAGAAAAACCAAGGGTATCCCACATATCAGACATCCAAAGAACCCCAAACTAAAAAATCAATTGGTTCCGGATGTTAAGCGTCATCAATCTGGACATTGTAGCGTTTTTTTTTAGCTGTAAATAGTATACTTTTGTATACACAAGTCCCATCGCGATCTCTTCATCAATGATCTCTCGCACCGCCAACGCCACGATCGCCTTGCCCGTCCGCCTGGGAACCGGGCTACATTGTGACCATTATACCACTTGCACAAAAATGCACTGCGTTGCCCATATTCTTCTGCCCAAAAACGGGTTTTTGGCCAAAGTCCCCAAGTGGGCGCCGGCATGAGTTGGGTATGACGTGGCGGTGTTCGGCGCAGGCGCCGAGATCAACCCTCAGCCCCCGGCCAGTCGAGGACCCTGCGGCTCGTCGTGAAGGCCCGCGACGGCCCCAACCTCGACGTCGGTCATCTCATCCACGTCCGCCGCGATGGCGTTGTAAGTCGCCGTCTCCAGCTCGGCCACCATCATGGCCAGCCTTGCAACCGTCATGAAGTTCCACCGGGCCGGCTCGATGATCGTCAACCCATCCTCGGTGCGGGTCCGGGAGATCGGCCACTTGAGCATGGCCCTGAGCTTCTCGCGGATCTGTTGGGCGACCTGATAGTTGTCCTCCAGGCTCGCCTGACGACGCCGCTCCCACTTGCGAGCCTCGGCCGCCGCCACCCGGTCCCGCTCCGCCGCGAGGTGATCGTCCCAGGCACGCGCCCGCTCGGACCAGCGGAACCGGGATGACTGGGCACAGAATTGCCCGGACGGCTGATTCGTTGCCCCGGCATTGCCGGTCTTTGCCCGATAGGCCGCCCAAGCCTTGTCGATGGACCGCTTAATGCCCATGTCCCTGTAGGCCAGGAACGCCGCGTAGGCGGTCGAAGTCTCGGCGGCGAGCCTCGACCAGGGATGCTGACCTCGATCTTTGTCCGCTCGGCTCATGGCGTCATCTCGCGGGGGATTGGCAGGGGGCCGGATCGGCTTCGACGGCCGACGCTTTGGCCTCGCCGATGGTCGTCCTCATCGCCTTCAACTCCGGCAGGCTGGCCTTGTGCGGGTCGATCCGCGTGAGGTGCAGGATGTTCGCCTCGATCTCCATCGCGAGCCGGATCATCTCCAGCGCCGTCGAGAGAGTCCACCGGGCCGGGCTGATGATGACCGTCTGCCCGTCCTTGGACGTCTCGGTCGTCTGGAGCGGGAAGGCTAGCATCCGGTCCGCCTTCTCGCGGAGCCGCCTGGACGTGTTCCACGCCTCGTCGATCGCGTCTAGCCGGCGGCGCTCCCACATGGCCGCGTATTCGGCCGCGACCCGGTCGCGTTCGGCCTGGAGGTGGTTATCCCACGCCCGAGATCGCTCAACCCACCCGTGGGCGGCCGAGAGCCGCTTGAGGCTGGCGATTCTCGGCATCGCTCCGGCATCGCCCCGGTTCAGGGCCTCCAGCGACCTGGCGGCGCCCATGTCCCGATATTTGAGGAACGCCGCGTAGGAGGATTCGGATTCCTTGGCCTGGCGGCACCAGGGGTGCTGGTCACGCCGTCTGTCCGGCTGGTTCATGATCTCTTCCGTTTTGATGTTCGTCGCGCGACCACACCCCGGACGTGGCCCAGGCATCGTGAGGCGGTCATGCGCCGGCCGTCGGCAGCACGTCCCATTCTCGCGCGTGCCGCCTCGACTCGGCGAACTGGTGCCGGAGCCGCCGCTCGACCAGGAACCGCCGGAGGGCCTGGCCGTGATGCCGGATTGTCCGGCGCGCCTCGGCCGCGTGGTCGGGATCGATGACAAGATGAATGGTCCGGCCAGCGAACGCCCCGACCCGGCAGGGCGCATTGATCGGGATCGCGATGTCGAGCCGGCCCGCCAGCGCTTCCGGCACGTCGGCCGCATGCCTGTCTTTGCACCAGGGGCACCATGCGGCCAGGGACAGCGTCGGGCGCCCGCGATCGGGGCCGAATCGGTGGCATCCCAGCCGGCCGTACAGGACCGGCTCATCCGAAGCGAGGGCGAGCAGGGTTCGCACGGGGTATACTCCCGGGATCGGAATGCAAGAGCCCCGCCGGACTGCCTGGCGGGGATGGCGCGTCGTTACATCAAAGCGTGGCGATCTCATGGGGCTTGTACCCCATCCGGGCCAACGCAGCGCGGCCGGTCTGGGTGGATGCCAGCAACTTGCGATCGTCACTGAACTTCGCCGCCGTTGGCGTGGGGGCCTCGGGAAACGTCGTGGTCTGACCACGAAGATCCTGGTCGTCGCCGTCGGGCTTGAGCCCCCGACAGCGCAGGGCCTCGACGCCGCCGGGCATCCCAGCGAGGTGGCGGGCGACGGCTTCGGAGTACCGGCTGGAGAAGGCGACACGCCCGCTCCAACAGTTATGTAACTCGACCTCATCCGTGAATGACAAGGGCAGACAGAATCCGCGCGACCGGGCGAGGTCCACCAACCTCACGCGGGCCGCATCGCCGCCGCCGTCGTGCTGGTTGGAGAGGGCCGCCGCCGCGACATCCACGTCCTGCTGGCCTCGGATCGGCCATTCGTTGCCATGCTGATCGGTCAATATGACGATGATGGGCGGTTGCATGCTCCCGGTCCTCTCGAAGATATTGCCCGGCCGGGATCGGTCGCCCCGGCCGGGGAGGGTGGTGTGACTCAGGCTTGGGGTTTGACCGCGACGGCATAGCCATCGGCCGGGACCGTGCTGAACGGAACGGGTTGTTGATGGAGCCCGAATTTGCCATCTGCGTGGAAGAGCATGACCTTTGCCAGGACATCAGCCCCGGCGTGTTCTTGATGGTGGCCGACGACGACACCGGCCGTCTTGCCCAGGCGAGGGGTGAAGAAAGCATTGCCATCGGCCCGTGCATTCCTCATCGACCAGAGACAACACGGACTCCCGATCGGGGGCGGATCAATCTGGTGGGCTACCCCGATATTGCGGTCACGGATCTGATCGGCGGTGATCGACATGGATCGGTCCTCTGTGGTTCGTGGTCGATTCTGAACGAAAATCCCGGTGGGGGGGTCCGTCGTCGTGGACACCCGGCGACGTTCGCGATACCCCCCCAACGGGACACCTGTGAGGTGTTTCGGTTTGGTTGCCTGATCGTTAATTTTCTTCGATCGGGCATCCCATCATCTGCAAGTATGCGGTCGTGTGTGACGCCTGGTGTGGCCCCTTCCGTGGCTGGCCGGAGATCAGTTCGGGCAGCCCGTCGGGCAACGTGCGGGGCCTGGTGAGTTCGGCCACCCACGCGGGGTCGAGCAGGGCGAGCGCGGCCGGCGGGATCGGGTCGCCGTCTCGGATGCAGGCCAGGGCGATCGTCTTCGGGTCGATCATCTTCGCTCCTCCAAAGTCGGCATGGCGTCGGCTCCGATCACCCCCCGCTTGCGTAGCCCGTCGGAAAAGTCATTGACAAGTCGGAATATGGGAAAATATTTGGGGTCACGATGCTATTCCACGTCCCGTTGTAAGTCATCAGTGAGAATAGGCTTTTCGATGTTTGAGTCGCGTAGGGTCGTGTCCGCAATCTGTTGCATGGTCCATCCCTTCTGCTTATTCTGGACAGGAGTCGCAACCTACTATCCGGATCTCGGGATACGTCGCCG
>JAJYCH010000155.1 GCA_021778575.1 Planctomycetota bacterium | reverse complement strand
ATCAGAGCCTCGACCGCCTCGTCGTTGATGTGACCGACCGCCCGACCGATCCGCTCGGCATGTCGACCCAGAAAGTGGACCGCCAGCTCAAAAATGTCTTCCTTCCGCTCGCGAAGCGATGGCGTCCGGATCGGAATCACGTTGAGCCGGTAAAACAGGTCTTCACGGAACCGGCCCGCGCGGATCAACCCTTCGAGATCCTGGTGAGTCGCCGCGATGATCCGGACATCGACCGAGATCGTCTGCGAGCTACCCACGCGCTCGAAGGCCATTTCTTGCAAGACCCGGAGCAGTTTGGTCTGAACCTCAAGACTGATGTCGCCGATCTCGTCAAGAAACAAGGTCCCGCCGTCGGCCTGCTCGAACCGGCCCACCCGATCGCGCGAAGCGTCGGTGAACGCCCCTTTGACGTGACCGAAAAGCTCGCTTTCCAGGAGCCCTTGCGAGAGCGCCGCGCAGTGGACCTGGACAAACGGCCGGTCGGCCCTGGGACCCGCCGCATGGATCGCCTGGGCCAGAAGTTCCTTGCCGGTCCCGCTCTCCCCTCGGATCAAAACGGCGGAGTTGCTCGCCGAAACTTTCCGGGCGATATCGAGCATCCGCCGGACCGCCGGACTCGATCCGCGGATCTCCTCGAAGACGATGGGATCGATCGGCGCTCCCAGCTCGATCCGACCGGCCGATTTGCCCCGTTCGGTCAACTGGTCCTGAAGCAAGAGAATCCGCCGCTGCTGCTCGGCGATCTTGTCGACCTTGTCGCGGAGGTCCAGATTCAGCCGCTCCAGGGTTTGCTGGATTCCGGCCGAGTGCAAGGCGAGCATGGCGACCGACCCGAGCGCGCCCAGGAACGCGATCTCCTCGTCCTCGTAAGGCAGACCGCTCCGCTTCGGGCCAAGGACCATCAGGCCAACCTGCACGCCGTCGGCCTCAAGTGTCCGGGCGACCTCGCCCCCCAGCGCGATCATGGTGTCCGTCGCCGGGTCGGACGGCGACGCCAGCGCCATCGCATGCGGAGCCCGGACGGTCGCGACCTGCTTGAGCTGCTTGACCAGGGGGTTGTCGATCGAGAGCACCTGATCATCGGGTTCGGGACCATACCAGGCCGCCAGCCTGAGCGGACCGCCCGGAGCGTCGGACAGGTAGATCGCGCCCCACTCCAGACGGAGAATCTCCGCCGCCGCTTCGAGCAACCGCTGGCCCAGCGTCCCGCGATCGACCAGCTTGCCAACGGCCAGGTTCATCTTCTGCATCGCCTGATCGAACTTGTACTTCTCGCGATAGAACCGCCGCTCAATCACCCGCTGGAACCGCTCGCGCGTCGCCCCCGACAGAATCAAGATCGCGATCGCCACGGCACCGGCCACGACCGCGCCACGCGACGCATGGTTCTTCAGCACCTGATCGCCGATCAAGAGCGTCGTCCCGACCAGCACCGCCGAATAGAGCAAACCGACGCCCAGACTGGCCAGGACGTACATCTTGCTCCGGTTGTAGATCTCCTCCACCTGCATCAGCTTGTAACGCGTGATGCTCAGAGCATACGCCCACGTATAGAGCAACGAAACCACGTACATCGGCCACGCGGCGCTCGACAGGCCCAGCCGGGCCGGCTCCCACCAGGCGCTCCAGAGCAGGTACCCGATCGGCAAGATCGAGAGCCAGGAAGCCACCAGAATCCAGTACGTCTGGTTCCGCTCGGCCCGGGTCTTCGCCGAACGATAGCTCGTGTACAGACAGACGATACAAAGCCCAAAAACCAGCACCGACAGAGCGATGTATCCCAGCGCCAGAGCCTTGATCCACCACAGGAGTAACTCACGAGTCGCCTCGACCTGCGGACCCGCCAGACCTCGAAGCCGACTGACACCGAACATGCAGTTCAACAAGATCGCCAGAAATCCGACCGGAACCCCGTACAGCCACCCCAGAACCAGGTTCCGCCGCCGCTCGAAGATCGGGTTCGTCGACGGGAAGACCAGGTAAAAATGCAAGCTCACCACAGGCACGAAAACCGCGAACGCCGCAAACAAATAAATCAATAATGGTTCGACAATAATCTCGGACCAGTGATAACCCCCCATATAAGCGCCGACGGTCACCAGGCAAAGCCAGAAAAACAATCGAGCCGACTCGTCCCCCGGCCTTCGCCAGAGAACCCAGACCCCGACGCCGAAGATCGCCACCTCCTGAACAAACCAGATCAGCGAACCCAGATAGACCCGGAACGGTCGATAACGGATCGTCGCCTCGGCCCGGTGGATGACCGGGTCCCCCGGCGCTTGCCACTCGACCGTCACGGTCTGACCAACCCGCCCGCGAATCAGCCGCTTGGCCTCGACAAACGCGGGATAATGCTGGATCGGGACACCGCCGATCTTGACCAGTCGATCCCCTTCGCGAGGTCGGTCCCGCTCCCCAGGCTGATCAGGCGACCAGAGAAAGTCGGCGGGAATCGCTTCCTTGACCTCGATCCCCAGGACGCAGTTCACCCCAATATCGCCCGACCACGCGACCACGGCCAGCGACCAGAGCGAGTAGCAAATCGGGATCGACGAAAGCACGATCAACAAAAAGTGGCTCAAACAGCCCGAAGAAAACGAACGCCCCTTGGAGTTTTGCGGCGAATGGGGGTTCGACGAATGCCTTCGAGGCTCAGGCAGTTTCGAGGAATTGGGATAGCTCATGAGATCAGGTGAGCCATTCAAAGATGAGATTCCTGGTGAAGCGCCGAACGCTTGTCTCAAAGTAACGAATCAGCGCCGAAATCGCCAGCGATAAACGAGAATTCGGCGCCGACCGACCGCCGACGACAACCCAGACCCTCTGTTCATTCATCTTCGCTCAAACCAAACAAAACCCGCAGACAACCCGTTATCGCGACTGCTCGTTCATAACCATAACCCCATGATGCCAAAGCACTTGAATGGAATTCCCAGGAGACCGCCCCGGATCGCTATGGGTATCGGCGCCGATTTCGGCGCCGAAAAACAAAACCGCGACAGCAATTTCATCGTCGTCACGATGACGAAGAACCTCAGCGCCGAAGCAAGCACAGAGAATCGCGACGGAATTTTGGATTGGGTATGCGAGATGCCTTGGAAGATCGGACGACGGACCGTGGTCACTCCATGATGTACACCGAAAGAATCGGCGAGCGAGGTGGGTCCATGCGGATCGCTGCGAGACGACGCGCTGACTGGTTGATGTCCGACTATGTTTTCGATGGGCGACGACGCCAGATCCGATTGAACGACGCCCGACTGGAGGTCGTCGAGATCGGCAAAGGGGAACCGATCGTCCTGGTTCCGGGCCTGGCCGGTGGGTGGAAGCTTCTGGCTCCCCTGGCCCGGAAGCTGGCGAAGCGCAATCGCGTGATCCTCTACGGGTTCCGCGACGAGTTCGACCCCTTGTCGGGACGTCCCGCTCGCGAGGTCGCCGATCATGCACGCGACCTGTCGGGACTGATCGGAGAGCTTGGGCTCGAACGCCCCACGGTCTTCGGGGTGTCGTTCGGCGGGACCGTCGCCCTCGAATTCGCGGTGGATGAACCCCATCGGATCGGTCGCCTGATCCTCTCGGGCGTCGAGGCGCGGTTCCGGTCGAACCTGGCGTCAACGATCGCGCGACGGGTCCTCGAACGGTTCCCACTTCCGGGCGATAATCCGTTCGTCAATCAGTTTTTCAATCTGTTCCACGGTGGCAAGCCGCAGCCTGGCCCGATTCCGCGATTCATCATCGAACGCTGCTGGGAGACCGACCAGGGGGTGATGGCGCGTCGACTGGCGATGCTGGAGAGCTTCGACGTCTCGGATCGGCTCTGGCGGCTCGATGCGCCGACACTGATCCTGGCGGGCACGAAGGATGTCGTGGTCCCTCTGGCCCGACAGAAGGTCCTGGCCGACTCGATCGCCGGAGCCCGGCTCGAATCGATCGAGAATGCCGGTCACGTCGGCTTCCTGACCCACTCCCCCGAGGTCGCCCAGCACGTCGATCGACTCTGCCGAGGTGGCTGGCCCTCACTCGCCTGACCGATGAATCCAAGACCTTGAGCGACCGGCGGATGCGATAGCCGGTCGCCGGTCATCAGAGGTTCAATCGGTCCCCCCCTTCCCTCTCTCCGCAGGTCTCGATCAGAATCACGCAGACAGAGAAGCGAGAATATCGCTTTTGGTTCGCAGGAATGGGCGAGAACGGTAGCCGACAGCTTTTCCTTCTCTTAAGTTGAATGTCCCCTTTTCCGTCCTCTGGACACGATCGACCGTGAATTGGTCGAGTGTACATATTGTGACGAGAGCGATGGCACGAATCCATCGCCCTCGCAACTCGTGCGTCGGGACGCCGCACGCGGGGTCACTTGTCGGTCATTCGGCCAGGAGCTTTCGAATGATGCCGGACACGTCCTCGAAGAGACGTGGGGAATAACCGACGTGGATCTCGCGGATGATTCCGCGCTTATCCAATACGAGGAGGGTTGGGAATCCGTTAATCCCATACTTCTCTGCGATGCCTTTCGCCTTGATGGTCGGATATGTCATCCCCATCGCATCGATGACGGCTCGCGCGTCTGACTCCTTCTCGTCGGTGCACATCCCGAGCACGGCGACCGGCTGGTCGTGGAACGATTTCGAGAGTTGCACGACCTGGGGCATGGCGGAGATGCACCAGCCGCAGTTGCGATACCAGAAGTCCATCACGACAACCTTGCCGCGATAGTCCTCAAGGCGGTGGGCCTTGCCGTCGACACCCTTGGCCTCCCATCCTTCCGCCACCTTGTCGATTCGCTCGGCTCGTTCGCTCGCTTCCCTTGCGAGGTATTTCGCGAAGCCGTCGTGAGCGGCGATTTTCGAACCGATGGAATCCACGAAGACGGTCGTTGTTAACGCCTTGAGAGTCTTCTCCAGACCCACCTTCGCATCAGCCAAGAGCCCAGCGCAACGTCCAGCATCGCGACCCGCCATCCGCTGCGCCTCTTCATAGGCATCGACCGCATCGAAATAGAATTCCGCCTCCTTGCCGAACTTCGCCGCCCACTCGTCTCCCCTCTCCTCGATCGAGGTCAGTTCAATGATGCCTTTCGTCGAGGAGCCGCGGTTCAGATGCTCGCTACGATCCTCGGTCTCGACCCGGGTCACGGCCCCTCGCTTCTTGTCGAAGGTAGCGAGCATCGAGTGGTGCGAAAGGTAAACCTTGTCCTGCGGCCCTTCGCTCACTGTTGTGATCGAGATGGTCTCGTCCCCGGGCTTGGTACCGGGCGTCAGCCGGTGGTGCTGAGTCACCCCTTCCTGTTCGGGGCCGGCGGAATCCCAGCCCGCTTCCAGTTCCTTCGCTCCATCGGGCAGCCGCGGGAAGAGCCGGAAGGGGTCGCGGACCGTACCCATAGTGGTTGCGCCGATGAGCCGGCCGTCGTTGAACATACGGCATCGCCAGACGAGCGTGTCTTTCGTCTCCTTCTCGGTTGGCCTTGGCGTCGTCGCGTCCTTCATGGTCAGGTCGCACCGGATGACGAGTCGCCAGGATCCGTCCGACTCGCGTCCGACCGGCCAGACCTTCCAATCGACGATGTATTGCCTCCCGGCCCCATTCTTCGAGGTTGCCTCCGTGTGATAGGTGAACTCCCGCCCGGACTTGAGAAAATAGGCGGGTTTGTCCGTCGGACCCTCCGCCGCCAGGACCGGTTCGAGGCAGGGACTCGTTGCGATCAGGATCAATGCCGCGAAAAACCGGAATAGCATGGGGAACTCCTGGTTTGTTGTCGGTCGGACTTGCTCGCCCTGCGACGATTGCCCGAGAAGCAACGGTCGCGGTCAATCGTTGACCGGTTAGCCAGGAACCGGAAAGGCCTGGTTCTGCTTGAGGAATCCGTGAGCGGTTGACCGACACAGATTGGACGAAATAGGCCCGTTAGGCACTCCAGGAAAAGTAATTCAATGTTCCCGTTTCCGGATGGTATTCACTTGCCCGTTGCACGACCGGGCGCGATCGCTGAAATGAGAAAAGCAGGTAATCCAAAAACGACCGAATGGGTACCGAGTCCTTTGGATACCTTCGACCTGACACCTTTTCTGCCGCCTGGACCCAGGAAATGGGTTTGCGACGACGACACGACGACCACACTCGGTTTCGAAACGAAAATCACCGGGCGTCCCATCGAAGGGGACGCCCGGTGAATGATTGAACGACAATTCTACGAACCCATCCTCAGGCGATGGACCGCTTGCGGCGAGCGTAGAAGCCGAGGCCGGACAGGCCGGCGATGGCGACCATGGCGAGCGACGAGGGCTCGGGAACGGAGGTGTTAACGCTCAGATTGAACACAAGGCCCGACGGTCCGTCGGTGTTGTAGCCTTCGATGTACAGGTAGTTCGGGCCAGTCGCACTCAGGTACGACGTGATGTCGATAGACGACAAGGTCGTGATCGCGCCGAAGCTGCCGGAGACGAAACCGGACGGGGTGATTTCCGTCACGGTGCCCGAGCCGTTGCCGACCCAGATGTGGTTGATCGAATTGTCAACGGCGTAAACACCGCCCAGGGTCGCCGATAGGACCGAACCGACGGGGCCAATCGAGATGGCATAGATCGCGGTATTCCCGAGCGTTCCCGGGTTTCCGTTGGACTGGACCGAGGTCACGTCCCACTGGGCCGCACCCAAGGCCGGCGTGGATGACGGATGAACCCAGGAGTTCGGGTTCGGGTTCGCCACGAAGGCCGACTGGTAGGTCGACACATCGAACGAAGGGGTCGTCGGGAAATCGCCGCTGGTCGGGCCGACCAACATCTTGACGGCACTGTCAGTGCCACCAATCGTACCTTGCCCGCTCACCAGATTGATCACGCCGGCGTTCGCCGTGGCGGCAAACGACAGGCTGGCCAAAACCAGAGCTGTTCTGACAGTCTTCACAATCACTTCGGAACCTCCGAGAGAACGGTTCGATGTTCAAGATGATTGACAACAGTAATCATCTCACGATTGAAAGGACAACTCGAATAGGAGCCGTTCCTTCGCTCGATGACAGGCAATACTAACAATGTCGATTCTCGAACAGTACAAGTTTCTCGAGAAAATCCGGATTTTAGGTCCTAATCTCTCTAAAGTGTTGCAATTCGACAACCACTTCGGGCTTTAGGTAAGACCAGTAAAATCGGCAAGAGTGAACCCACCGAAAAGCAAGTGCATGATATCAAAAAAGGGAACCAAACCCTTATGTCACGGAATGTTGACAATGTCCTTGTTTCGAGAAAATCCCAACAGCGTGATCGGCTGACCACTCCGATCGAGTCGGAGCTAACTGATCCGAAACGTTGCGAACCAACGGCTTCCTGTCCTCGACGGACCGGCAATCGAACGAATAACCGCCATGCCATTGACGTCGTGGTGCCGCCACAATGCATTGAGTGAGTGAATGACTGGACAACTTCATCGCTTCATTCATCGAAGCATGAGCGTCTCACCGAATAATGGTGACGGTGCTGGTCGAAGCGCGCCGCCGCACTGCGGGACCGTCCAAAACTGTCCACTCACCCATCAATTCGAGCTATCGACCCCTTCCAACCCAGGTGTCATCGTGGTTGAGGGGAATAACACCGGCTGGGCGACTTAGACATTTTCAGCATACCGCAACAGGTGGCTGAGACAAGCCAGGATTCTCCGAAATTCCGAGAGACTGTAAATGAGGGGTGGGTCCGGATTTTCTTGGGTTCGCCAGGTCGGAGTCTGGAACGCGGTCAAGCCACATCAGCGAAAAATGGAGGGCGGGCTCGGCCCACCAAGAATTGAAGATGGTGGGCCGAGCCCTCCTACGCGGGGAAAATTTTCCGAAAACACGGTTAATCGGGCGGGCGCGTTCGTGAATATCAAGATCGGAACCCGGTCTTGAACATGACGAACAGGAAAGGCCCACACGATGCCCACCTCCGAAGCCCGAATTCTCGCGAACCAGGCCAACGCCACCCGCAGTACTGGTCCGAAAACGACCGAAGGCAAGGAACGTTCGCGTCAAAATTCGCTCAAACATGGCCTGACGGGAGCCGGCGTCGTCCTGCCCGAGGCCGACGCCGCCAAGGTCGAACGACTCACCGTCGCCTTCGCCGACGAACTGAGCGCGATCGGCGAGGTCGGCCAGGCACTCGCCCGACTGGCCGCGCTGAACTCGGTTCGAGTCGAACGAGCGGCCGACCAGGAAACCGCCGCCTTGACGGCTCGCGTCCGTCAGGTCGCCGCCGATTTCGTGCCTCCTGAAGGCGTTGACGACGACGAAGCCGCTCTCCTGCGCGATGAGGCAATCCGGATCAGCATGTTCGACCCCTCGAAGGAAGCGATTCTGGCGCGCCGCTATCAGGCCAACGCCGAGCGCGGTTTCTACAAGGCCATCAAGATGTTACGTCAAATGGAGAAGGACGCCGACGCACTCCTGAAAGCCGATGACGAGGCCCGTCTGAACGACATGATGGGTTCGTTTTTGAAGATGCAGCGCGAGGGGCGCGAGATCGACGCCGGGCTCGACGCGATGGAGGCGAAACTCGATCGGATGGACCGGATGGAAG
>JAJYCH010000154.1 GCA_021778575.1 Planctomycetota bacterium | reverse complement strand
AGTCCACCGCCAATCTCACTATCGACCATCACCACTTCCTGCTCGATGGTGATCAAGGCCGGAATCAATTTCGGCACGACCAGCGGGACGTTCAGGGTTCCCAGACCCCAGGCCGCCCGGTTGACGATCTCGTGACGCGTCGACCGGAGCGACCGGACCAGAAGCGGCACGACCTCGCTCGACTCGCGACGGACGATCTCATTCATGGTGATCTGTCGAACCTGCTCGTCGTCGTCGATCAAGAACCGGCCGACCAGACCGTTGCTCGCCTCGACGCCCGGAATTCCGGCCAGGACCCGCGCCGCCAGACCCCGGATGGCCGGTAACGGATCTTCGCCCAGGATCTTCAGGATCGGCCCGATCGCGACCGGTTCGTCAATCGCCAGGAGCCGACGCTCGGCCTCCTGGCTCCGGTTCGTTTGGGGCGAGACATAACCGTCGCGAAGCTGACGAATCCGCTTGGCCCACGACGATCCTTCGGCCGCCTTCGTGGCCAGTTCCTCGCGACGCTCACGCTCCTCGGGGGTCATCCAGCGCCCCTGGAACTTGACCATCCCTTGGGCTTGCTTGACTTCCTCGCTATTCAGCCAGCGGCCATTCATCAGGACATGGCCAATCTTCTGATGCGCCGGGCCGAAGGTGCTGTCCTTCTTCAACGTGAGCTCGTAATGCACCCAGGCCAGATCTTTCAGGTTGTGCTCCTCGCACCAGACCCCCAGCGCGAATTCGGCGGCGGCGTCGGGACGCTCCTTGTCGAGCAGGACAACGTAATCGTCGAGCGCGCTCTTCTCGGGCGTGACCCGGACGATCTCCTCCTTCTTGAGCACCATCGGCGTCTTGCCGATCTCGCAGATCAGCAAAAATTGGCCGGGATGGGACTTGTCGGCGATCAGCTTTCCCTTGATTGGCTGCCCCTGGTGGAGCATGATCCGGTCAGCGCGAGCCTCCTCAGCCAGCAGACCGAGGCCAATCCCGACAACCATCACCAGCGCAACAGTCCCAAAGCCTCTCGAATGACCTTCCGCCATCTGAGCGACCCTCCCATCCTCGATCCGACCGAGGCGTCGTTGAATCCGATTCCACGAATTGTAAGGGCGAAATGCGTCGAATCGCAACCAAAATGACGGAGACTTCCGAATCCGAAGCGGCATACCTTTGCGACACCTCGATTCCTCTCGACAGTCTACACCCTCGGAGAACCTTTGGATGAGCCAGGTCGCCGAAGAACATCGTTCGCAAGCCCCCCAATCGCTCCGAATCGCCGTGTTGACCATCTCCGACACCCGGACGGTCGCCACCGATCACTCGGGAGCGCGGATCATCGAACTCGCCGAGGCCGCCGGACACGCCATCGTCGAGCGAGCCATCATCGCCGACGACCCCGAACCGATGCGCCGGCTCCTGGAAGATTATCGCGATCGGGCCGACCTTGACGCCGTGCTCCTGACCGGCGGAACCGGCATCAGCTCGCGCGACCAGACCTACGAAACGGTCTCCGCGCTCTTGACCCGGCCCCTGCCCGGTTACGGCGAACTTTTCCGGATGCTCAGCTTCGCCGAGATCGGCCCGGCGGCCATGCTCAGTCGAGCCGTCGGCGGTTTGATGGGGCGTCGGGTCGTGCTGGTCATGCCCGGGTCGAGAGCCGCCGTGGAACTGGCCATGACCCGGATCATCCTGCCCGAACTTCCGCACCTCGTCCAGCAGGCCCGCAAGTGATGACGCGGGAATTGGGGACGAAATTCAAAAAACCCTGATAAACCAACCACCGCGAACCGGAATATATCCCGGAAAAGTCGAGCGGAAACAGACCAGCACGTAGGGTCCGCACAGCGGACCCTACACGACTCAAACGATCGCAATCCCGTAGAGTGGGCTCGGCCAACCATTTAAAAATCGACAAGACTTTACACCTATTGAGAACCCCTAATGATCGTCAGTGAAGCACGGATCGAGGCCAACCGACGGAACGCCCAGCGCAGTACTGGCCCGAAAACTGTTGAAGGCAAGGAACGCTCGCGTCTTAATTCCTTGAAGCATGGCCTCTGCGCCACCGTCGTCGTTCCCGAGTCTCCCGAGCTGATCCGCGCCCGGTCGCTCGAATGGCGGCTCGCCCTTAAACCGCAAAATGATTATCATCAGTGGATGGTCGATGAAATCGCCGTCACCAGCTTGCGCGTCGATCGATCCGAACGCCAGGAACGACGGGTCCGCGACAAGAAATCACTCCGCGCCGAACTGTTCTGGGACGACGATCGTAAACTCGAAGCCACACGTCTGGGCGCGTTGATCCAGACCAATCCCGACGAGGTCGTCCAGGCTCTCCAGCGCACTCCGCAAGGCTGCGAATGGCTGATGACTCGCTGGGCCTTGCTCGCCCACGCGGCCGATTTGAAGAAGGTCTGGACGCCCGATCAGAAGCTCCTGGCGTTCGATCTGCTGGCCACGCCGGCGGCGTTTCGCGACGGTTACGAACCGGGCGCGGCGCTCGATTTCGAGGGGCGGATGATCGACGGTTCGAGCGATCCGGCCAGCATCGCCCGCCGCGAGATCGCCGCCCTCAAAGAGCGTCGCGACGCCGTCGCGGTCTTCGACGAGGTCCTCCGGAACCTCGCCATCACCGACCACGGCAACGACGACGACGACCCCGAACTGAAGAAGATCCGCCGCTACGAAACGAGCCTCCACAGCCGGATGCGCTGGTGCTTGAATCAGATCAACGCCAAATCACCCTATCAACGACCGATGAGTCTCATCCCGCAACCGAGCACGACCCAGGAAACGATGCCGGAGTCGGCCGCGACGCCGCTCGACCAGGTTCTGGCGAAGCTGACCGAACAGCCGCCGACGCCGCTCACGCCGAAAGACCACCCGCCGTTCGACCTCGAACCGCACGAGTATCCCGGCCCCGACGAAGTGGCCGACATCCCGGCGATCCTCGCCGCCCGAGAGGCCAAAAAGCGTCAGAAATCCGCAAACCAGCGCAACCAGAAGCGTCGGAAGCTCGAAAAACTTCGCGCCGGCTGAGAGCCGCCGCAAACGCATCAAAGAAATCCAGCGTATCGGTCCCGATCCGGGCCGAAATCGGTTCGCCCCTGCGCGGTTGAGTGAGCAAAATCCTGATGAATGTTAAAATAAGTAAATCTGGCAACATGGGTCGGGGGCTCGTCGGCAACATGCCGCGTTGCACGGCGGTCAAGGCTGGCGCTTTAGTCTGCCTGTTCTGCGTAAATATTCTATTTTCACATCTCATAACCGGGCTGCCGATTTCGAGACGGAACGAAGCCACTTTCGAACCGATCTTGGCCTTATTCCGGAGTTTCGGGGAGGTTGCGGGCCCAGTCGAGGAGCCAGATTTTCCATTCGAGTTCGCCCAGACGTTCGGCCGCTTCGAGCGCCTCGATGACCAGCGGCGGCGTGAGTCTGGGAAGGTTCAGGCTCCGGTCGATCGAGTCATAAGCGTTGTCGGTCAACCGGCCGAACCAGAGAGTTCGGGTCTTCGGCTGATAGCGCCAGACCTCGGGGACGCCGAGCCTGGCATAGAGCTTCAGCGCTCGCTTCGAGTTGCCGGTGTGGTCGACCTCGATGGCCAGGTCGGGGGGTGGATCAACGTCGAGGTTGATTTCTTCCTTGTTGCGCATCCGGACGTCGTTGTCGCGAAAATAGAAGCCAAGGTCGGGCTCCTTACCGGTGCCTTTTCTGGCTCCTGGTCCTTTGCGGCGGAGCGTGGTGGTCGCGGTCCCCTGGGCGGGAATAAGAAGTGCCATCGTGACCATGTCAACGATCAGGCCAAGCCGTCGGCTCGACTTGTCGTGGAGGAACTGCGGCGACATGAGGGTCAGGGTTCCATCAAGGTATGCCATCCGAACATGCTGATTTTCGGGGTTGTCGCGAAGCTTCCGGTAGGTCGCCCAGGAGATCCCTCGAAGAACGGTCCCCTCGGCCACGGGCTCGGAGGTCATTCGAATGTCGGTGGCCATCGGCGGTTCCTTGGTCAAAGGAGACGATTAACCCTGTTCCGGAGTTTCGGGGAGGTTGCGGGCCCAGTTGAGGAGCCAGGTGAACCAGGCGTTCTCGCCCATGTCGGCCTCGTCGAAGGTCTGGAGCGCCTGCAAGACCAGAGCGGGGGTCAGCCTCGGCAGGGCGATGCTCCGATCAACTTCGCGGTAACCGTTGCCGTCGAGTCGGCCAAACCAGAGCGTCGCTTTTCGGACGTCGTACCGCCAGACTTCGGCAACGCCGAGCCGGGCGTAGAGCTTCAGGGCCTTCGACGAGTCGGCCTTGTGGTCAACCTCGATCGCCAGGTCGGGCGGTGGGTCGATGGTGAGATCCAGCGACTTCATCTTCCTCATCCGCCGTTCGTTCTCGCCGAAATAAAACGCGTCGTCGGGTTCCTTGGCGGCTCCTTTGCGTCGGGCGGTCCCCTTGCGGAGTGTGGTCATGCTGAGCCCTTTCGCCTCAAGCCCAAGACCCAAGGTAACGCCTCGGACCAGCAAGCCCAGCCGTTGAGTTCCTCCTTCGTGGAGGTATTCGGGCGACATCAGGATCAACTCTCCGTCAAGGTACGACATCCGGACGCGATAATTCTCGGGATTGTCGCGAAGTTTCAGGTAAGTCTTCCAGGAGATCCCTCGGAGGATCGTCCCGGTCGCTTCCGGATCGATGGCTGCGGTCGGAGTTTCTCGGATGTCGGTGGCCATCGGCGGTTCCTTGGTCGAAGGAGACGATTAACCCTGTTCCGGAGCTTCGGGGAGGTTGCGGGCCCAGTCCTTGATCCAGTCGTGCCAGGCGTTCTCGTCCATGTCGCCCGCGTCGAAGGTCTGGAGCGCCTGCAAGACCAGAGCGGGGGTCAACCTTGGCAGGGCGACGCTCCGATCAACTTCGCGGTAATCGTTGCCGTCGAGTCGGCCAAACCAGAGCGTCGCTTTTCGGACGTCGTACCGCCAGACTTCGGGAACGCCGAGCCGGGCGTAGATCGGCAAGGCGACCTCGGAATCTCTGGTGTGATCAACCTCGATGGCCAGGTCGGGGGGTGGGGCGACTTCGAGATCCAGCTTGCCTTCCTTGAGGTAGCGACGTATCCAGCGTTCATTCGCTCCCAAATAGAACGCGTTGTCCGGCTCTTTACCGCTCCCTTTGCTTTGCCCGGTCGCTTTGCGAAGCGTCGTCGTCCGAATTCCCTTGACGGTCAGCCCGAAGGCCGATGTGGCGCCACGGACCAGCAAGCCCAGCCGTTCGGCCCCATCGTCGCGGAGGTATTCCGGCGACATCAGGATCAACTCTCCGTCAAGGTACGACATCCGGATGTGGTCGTTGGCCGGCTCGTCTCGGAGCTTGCAGTAAGTCTCCCAGTCGACGTGATGCAACTTGACGACGTGCCAGAGGGATGCTTCGACGGCGGATTCGGTCTTGGCGATGGTCGCGGTTGTCATGATGATCTCCGACTCACGGCTCGTCCAGCCGCGTCATCGTACCGTTCGACCTTGATCTCTTCAAGCGGCGTTGATGCGATCGCGGCGTCACTCTCGTCGCGATCGCGCCAGCCCGAAGTCCGCGCCGGCTCGCGCCTTGGAACCGTTGCAAATCCCCCGAGGGCGCGAGGTTGGCGTTTGACAGGCAGGCGATCCGGGCGCAAATTTGCCCGGCTGGCGAGTTGGACGCACCCTTTGGCTCAACCCCTCAAGGGTCCTGATCGGACTCTTCGATATAACCCTCGCGGCCGGAACGCTCGACGAGACAACGCGGCTGCGCGCCAGGGGGGTCTGGGACCGATGACGATGGCACCGGGTATCGAAACGACGCTGCGAGCCGCGCTGGCCGAGCGGGTGGGAGAGTCGCGGTTCGGCCTCTGGTTTGGCGAGGGGGTCCGGCTCGGCCTGGTCGAGGATTCGCTCGAAGTCGGGGTGCCCAACACCTTCTTCCGCGACTGGATTCAAGGCCATTTCGCCACCAATCTGGTCGACGCCGCACGAGAGGTGACCGGCCGGTCGCTCCGCCTGAGCTTCCGGGTCGACGGTGAAGGAGCCCCGCCGCTCGGCCACGTCATCGACCCGCCACCGCCCGACGCCAACGACCGGCCGCCGGCTCCGCCCAAGACAATCCCGATGCCGTCGCCGGCACCGGCACCACCGGCCGACAAACCACGGTCGCAGACGATCCCGCACGCGGCTCACGGATCAACAGCCACGCATTTGCCGTCGCATGCCCGACCGCTCAAACGGCTCGACGACTTCGTCACCGGGACCGGCAACCGGCTGGCTCACGCCGCCTGTATCGAGCTGGTCCAGACCCTGGGCGGATCGTTCAGCCCGCTGGTGATCCAGGGAGGCGTCGGCCTGGGGAAGACGCACCTACTGGAAGGGATCGCCTCGGCGCTCCGGGCCCGGCATCCTGGTCTGAAGGTGATCCAGATCACGGCGGAAGCGTTCACAAATGGATTTCTCGATGCGATGCGGCACGGCACGCTCACCGCGTTCCGGGCTCGCTACCGGAGCGCCGGGGCGTTGATCGTCGATGATATCCACTTCCTGGCGGCCAAGAAGGCGACGCAGGACGAGTTTCTGCATACGTTCAACGCCTTGATCGCCGATGGGTCGCCGATCGTCCTGGCGACCGACCAGCACCCCCGGCAGATCCCCAAATTGACCGACGAGCTGGCGACCCGGTTCCTGGGCGGGATGGTGGTGAAGCTGGAAGCTCCCGACCCGGCCACGCGCCGGGCGATCCTGAAGGCCAAGGCCGCCGCCCGAGGGGTGATCGTGCCCGAGGCGGTGCTGGCTTATGTCGCCGACCATCTCCGGGCCAGCGTCCGCGAGCTCGAAGGAGCGCTCCATAGCCTGATCGCCCACGCCTCGATGACGGGCAAGAAGCTCGACCTGGCGCTGGCCAAGACCGCCCTCCGCGACACGATCCGCCACACGGCCAAGGCCGTGGCGCTGAAGGATATCGAGAAAGCGGTCTGTCAATTGTTCACGATCGAACCCGACGCCCTGAAGGCCGATAACCGGGCGAGGGCCGTGGCCTATCCCAGGATGCTGGCCATGTTTCTGGCCCGCAAGCACACCGGCGCGGCCTATAGCGAGATCGGCCGGTTCTTCGGCGGGCGGAACCATTCGACGGTGATCTCGGCCGAGAAAAAAGTTCTCGGCTGGCTCAAGGACGAAGCTCGCAACGGCCTGCTCGCCGGCTTCGAGACGATGGGGGATCTCCTGAACAGCCTGGAACGAACCTTGGGGGCGTAAGGTCGTCGTGGTGGTGGTGGTGGTTCTGGTCCCCGTAGGATGGACTCGGCCCACCATGATAGTGAAGACGGTGGGCCGAGCCTACCCGAGAACAGATTTTCAAATGTTTTTAATGACACAAGATCAATAGTAGGGTGGGTCGAGCCTAAGCGAACTCCACCGCGAATGCGTGGTAGGGCTCGTTGCACTCGACCCACCCTACGGATTGCCGGAAAATCGCGACGAGCAAATGAAAGATAAAAATGTTAGGATGGGCTCGGCCGAGCCCACGAACTCCTGGTAGACGAACCATGACCTTACGACCACTGACTTGCGCCGAGGTTCGATCGATCGACGTTCAGGCACATGACCAGTTTCAGATGCCCACCGTTGTCTTGATGGAGAATGCCGGACGGGGGGCGGCGGCCTGGCTGGCGAGCCGGCTCGAACCGGGGCAGACGGTCGTCGTCGCCTGTGGGCCGGGCAACAATGGGGGTGATGGCGGGGTGGTCGCCCGGTATCTCGACTCGTGGGGCTTCGCCGTCCGGATCGTCTGGTTCGCCGACCCCGCCCGGCTCAAGGGAGACGCCGCGATCCAGGCTGCGATCCTCGATCGGTCGGAAATCACGTCACAAGTTGTTGATGCCGGCATCACTTCCGACCGGATCGACGCCCTCTGGTCCGGGGCCGACTGGATCGTCGACGCCTTGCTGGGGACCGGCCTGACCCGAGCGGTCGAGGGGTTGCTCGCGCGGGGGATCGCCGGGTTGAACCGGTCGAAGGTGCCGATTCTGGCGCTCGACCTCCCTTCGGGGCTCGACGCCGATTCCGGTCGGCCGCTGGGCGAGGCTGTCGTGGCCCGGGCCACGGCGACCTTCGTCGCCACCAAGATCGGCTTCGGCCAGCCCGAGGCCAAGGCGTATACCGGCGAGGTCGTGGTGGTCGAGATCGGCGTGCCTCGGGCGTTGCTCAAACAATATTTGATGTGATTGCGGGTCGATCCGGGGTCGTCCCCCGGTTCAGACGCCGTCGGGGGCCCGGTTGAGGATGGCCAGATGGACGATCCGCCTGTCGAACGGGGTAAATCCAGCCCGGTCGTAGAGGGCTCGGGCGGGCTGGTTCCGGTCGTCGACGGCCAGTTCGAGGCGGCTGACGTGGGGGCGGGCGAGGTCGATCGCGTAGGCCAGCGAGGCCCGGCCGATCCCTCGACCCCGGGCCAGGGGGGTGAGCCCCAGGTAGGCCACTTCCCACGACGGCCGGTCGGGGATCTCGGAGAGCAGGAGAACCCCGGCGGTCCGGGGGTCGTCGGGGAGGTTGCCGCAGAAGCGCTGGATGCGG
>JAJYCH010000153.1 GCA_021778575.1 Planctomycetota bacterium | reverse complement strand
AAAAAACAACGCGCGTTGATGAGAACGCCGTGGCGATCCTCCAGGCCCGGCGCGATCAGGCCGCCGCTGAACTTCAGAAAGCCCAGGCACAAAAACAGCTTGCCGTGGCTGTCATTCAGCGCAATGAGAGGTTGATTGCCAAAGATCCCCGATTCGTCTCGGACGAGGAGCGCACGAAAGCCGATTCGGAGCTGGTCATCAGCGATTCCCAGGTGAGTGCCCGGAAGGCGGAACTCGACGAGGCCGAGGCTCTCCTGAAGCAGACGAAAGCAGCGGGAGCGACGCCCCGAGCCGGAGCGAAGCCGGACGGTCCCGCGCCCGGTGCCTCGGCCTCAACCCTGGCCGAGCTGCGCGACGCCGTCGAACTGCTCGAAATTCAGCTTCTGGGCAAGCGGACCGAGCTTCGCGGGGTCGAGGCCAAGGTCGGCTATGCCAGGACTGGAACCGGCGACAAGGGACAGGTTGAACGCGCTCTGGCCAAGGACGAGGTCGATCAGAAAAAAGTCGAGGTTCAAGAATATGAGATCCGGCTCAAGCAAGCCAAGCGCCGGGTCGAGACCGAGGAGGCTCGTCTCAAACGTGAGATCGAGCGAGCGAAGGCCCGCCTCGATTGGTCCGAAAAAATGGTCGAGCAAGGGCACATTCCGCAGGCAACCCACGCCGCCGATCAGAAGACGTATGATGAGCTGATGTTCCAGCTCGATCCCAAGTATGTCCCGCCTGTCGTCCCCACGGTGCTCGACGAACTGAAGCCCATCGAACCAAAGCCCGACGAGGCGCCCAAGCCCGCCCTGGAGGTCAAGATCAGCGCCGAGAAGGCTCGCTTTTCAGGCCAGACGGTCGGGTACAAGATCCGGGTGAGCAACTCCGGGACGACCCTCGCCCGGAATGTTCGGGTCGCCGCCATCCTTCCCAGGCAAGGCGGTAAGCTTGTCGCTTTGCCCGCCGGCGCGCAATTCTCGGTCGAAAGCCGCACGCTGAACTGGAAGCTGGCCGAGATCGCGCCCGGCTCCAGCGTCGAACAAGCGTTCTCGTATGCGACCTCGACGCCGGGCGACTACCGGGCGGTGGCCGAGGTTTCGTCGGGAACCGATTTGAAGGTCAGCGACACGTTCGTGACCGAAGTTCAGGGCATCGGCGTGATTGACCTCAAGATCACGCAGCAGAGCCGAATCATCGATGCCGGCAAGGTGATGCATTACGATGTTCATGTCAAAAATATCGGTACAAAAGAAGTCAGTCAGATCGTACTCAAGGGAAAGACCACCGCTAACCTGAAGATCCAACAAATCTTCGGCCCGGCGAACGTACAACTGTAAGTTAGGCCCGAGACCGGCGAATTCGTGGTCTCGCCGATCGAGCGGCTGAACCCGGGCGAGTCGATCGTCCTGAGTCTGGAAGTTGTCGCCGCCGAGAGTGGTCCGGCCGGCTGTCATGTTTCGCTCACCCATGCCGGGATGCAGCCAGACAAGCCGGCGATCGAGGACGACATCACGACCACCGTTGCCAAGGTGGCTTCCGCCGAGGCGGACTCGAAGAAGTGATCGCGACCGGACCGAGTGTTGCCAGGCCCCTTGACCGTCGCGACTTCCCGCCTATCCTTGAAGGATATTCTTGTCGGATCGAGGGGCGTCGGGAGTGGGATTCATGGAGATCGACCCGCAGAGGATCGCGGCGGACCTGTGCTACAAGCTGGTGATTGGCTGCGTCGTCCCCCGGCCGATCGCGGTGGTCTCGACGGTCTCGGTCGACGGCTTTCCGAACGTGGCTCCGTTTTCGTATTTCACCGTGGCCAGCCACACACCGTTGAGCCTGGCGTTCACGGTGGGGGGGCCGAAGTCGGACGGAAGCATCAAGGATACGCTCCGGAACGCCCGGTTCACCCAGGACGGAGGAGTCGGCGAGTTCGTCGTCAATATCGCCGACGAATCCTACGCCGACGCGATGGCGAAGACCGGGGAGTCGCTCGCCCATGGCGAGTCGGAATTCGACCACTCGGGCCTGACGGCGATTCCCAGCACGGTCATCAAGGCTCCGAGAGTTGGCGAGGCATCGGTGGCGTTCGAATGCGTGACGACTCACGTCATTCCGATCGGCGCGGCGAACCTGGTCATCGGCGAAGTCAAGCATATCTACGTCCGTGATGGCCTGGTCGACGACCGTTATCGGGTCGACGCCGAGAAGCTCGGAGCCATCGGCCGGATGGCCGGTAATGACTACGTTCGGACCCGCGATCGGTTCGAGATCCGGACCCTCGGGCGGTGATGGGCTGACGGATCGGGGCTCGACCTGTCATAATAACGGTCGATCTGGTCCGTCAACGCCTCTGAAGGAGCCCGCCGTTCTCATGCGAGGATATCACGCCGTCCTGCTCGGGCTCGGTCTGTCGAGCCTGCTCGCCGCTAGCCTTACCGCCGCTCTCCCGCCAGTCTCCGCCCATGCTCAAGATCCCGACAAGAAACCCACGAACGCTCCCGCCGATGACGACGATGATGACGACGACGGCAAGCCCCGGAAGGGTCCCCGGCTCGCTCCTGGCAAGGAGCTGGGTCTCGCGCTGACGCTGTCGCGCGGCGAGATCAAGGACACCCGGCTCGCCCGTCTGGTCGCGCTCGACGTGCCAGCCGGGACACCGCCCTCGGTCTTTCTACCCGCCGGGCCGTTCCGGGCGACCTGGGAGGGGGACATCGCCGTGCCGTTCCGGAGCGACTGCGTGTTCTCGGTCAACGGACGCGGGAAGCTCAAGGTCGAGATCAACGGGAAGTCGGTTCTCGAAGCCTCGGGAGACGACCTGACCACGGCGACCGGCAAGACGGCGAAGCTCAAGAAGGGGGCGAACAAGCTGGTCGTCACCTACGATAGCCCGTCCGGTGGTGATGCGATCATTCGCCTGTCGTGGACGTCCGAGGACTTTCCCCGCGAGCCGCTGCCGCCGATCGCGCTGGCACACGACGCGAATCTCGAAGCGCTGGCGACCGGGCGGCAACTCCGCGAGGGTCGCGAACTTCTGGCGAGCCTCCGCTGCCTGAAGTGCCACGCCCCAGGCTCGCTCGACCTGCTCCGGGCCGCGTCGAGCATGCCTGAACTGGCAACCGACGCGCCGGATCTCGCCGATGCCGGAGTCCGACTGAATGTTGAGTGGATGGCCCGCTGGATCAGCGATCCGAAGTCGCTCCGGCCGACGGCAACGATGCCCAGGATGCTCCACGACCAGCCCGAGGCGAAGGCCCGCGACATCGCCGCCTATCTCGCGACCCTCGGGGCCGAGTCGAAGTCGGTCGCGAGCCCGGCGGCGGCCGATCTGGTCGCCGGCGGTGGTCGGTTGTTCGCCAATCTTGGCTGTGTCGGCTGTCACACCTTGCCCAGCAATGACGACTGGGCAAAAGACCCGAAGCGCGTCCCGCTCCGGCTCGTGGGGGCGAAGTGGCAGCCGAAGGCACTGGTCGCGTTTCTCCAGCAGCCCGACCGGCATTACGCCTGGATCAAGATGCCGAATTTCCATCTGACGACCGCCGAGGCGACGAAGCTCGCCGCTTATCTGACCTCATCAACCCCGGTGAAAATGACGACAGCCGACCCGGCACCCGGCGATCCGGCACGCGGTCGGGCGCTGTTCGCCTCGGTCGGCTGCGCGAGCTGTCACGCTTTGCCCGGCGTGGTTGATGCGTTGAAGGCCCCGGCGCTCGCGGCGATCGGTCCCGAGAAGTGGTCGAGCGGTTGCGTGGCCTCGGGAACCGTCGAGACTCCGAGGAAGGCCCCCGACTTCGGCCTCTCGGAGAACGCGAAGAAGGGGCTGAGAGCGTTCACCGGGCTCGGCCTCGAATCCCTGACGCGCGATTGCTCGCCCGAGTTCGCCGAACGACAGGTCAAAGCGCTCAACTGCGTGGCCTGCCACAAACGCGACGGTTACGACGATGCCTGGACCGACCTTCAGGTCGAGACCGACACCCTTCTCGCCGGGGAGCCGGTCGAGGAAAAAGATCCCGACGGACTGCCCTACCCTGCGGCGCAGAACCGGCCGTCGTTGACCTGGATCGGTGAGAAGCTGAAGCCCGAGTGGGCCGCCGCGTTCGTCGCCGGTAAGATCGACTACAAGCCTCGCCCTTATCTCCGGGCGCGAATGCCCGCCTTCCCAACCCGGGCCGAAGGGCTCGCGATCGGGCTGGCGCTCGAGCATGGTTACCCCGCCGTGAGCCCGCCCGACGCGGTGTCCGATCCCGAGCAAATCCCGGTCGCCAAGCAACTGGTCAAGAACACGGGGTTGAACTGCGTGAGCTGCCACAACATCGGCCGGACGCCCGCCGTCGGTGTCTTCGAGGCTCCCGGCGTGAACTTCATGAGGGTCAAGGAGCGGTTGACGCACGACTACTTCGAGCGCTGGCTGCGCTCGCCGATTCGTGTCGAGCCCGACACCAAGATGCCCAGCTATTTCACCGGCGAGAACTCGGCGCTGCCGACGGTTCTCGACGGCAAGGCCGACAAGCAGATCAACGCTCTCTGGAACTATCTGCTTCAGGGGACCGCGATCGAGCCGCCAGGGAACTGAGCGAGATTTGCAGTGGGGTCGGTATCGGCCTGAGATCAACCGACCGACAGGCGATCCGACCCCTGGGGCCATCGCCTGTCGGTCGATCGATTGGGGTCAATTCTGATCGGCTGATCCGAAGTTCGCGGCGTAACTTAACTTGATCGTGATCACGAGTATCGGCGGCAGAGTTGACTTGCCGTTACCCGTGACATTGATAAATACGGGAACGGAGGTCGCCGTCGCAGTTCCGTTTAAATGGATGTCTATGTTGTATTCCGTCCCGAACAGATCGTTAGCCTTTCCCGTGATCGTGGGCGCCTCTTTGGGAAAGTGACCGATGATGGGTGTCATCAACGGGGTTGTCACGTAGGAGTACGCATCCGAGGCATCGTCGGCGATGAATCCGCACCAGACGAACGGATTAGTAATTTCCGGAAAGCATGGCACCATGCTCATGGATCAGTTCCTTGATTCGAATGAAGGGAAGATCGATCTGAAGTGCGATTGATCGTGATTGTCAGGCTTTGTTGGGCTCAGGGGATCTTCCAAAATCCGGGTTGTAGTTCAGAACGATCGTGATGTTCAGCGGCGGCATGGAGTTATTCGGAGTTGTTGATTTGACGCTGACCTTGACGGGGACGCTCGTTGTGCTCGCCGGGCCATTGGTGACCACTGTGGGCGCATAAGTTCCCCCCACGCCGTTGTCGTTGACGGTGATTGTGAGTGACGCTATCTTCGCCGGATCAGGAAAACTGTTTCCGGGTGGAGGATTCAGTGAAGGTGTCTGCGCAAACTCGATCAGGCCGTCGGTACCGTCGATGATCATCCCGTCGTATGCACTGGGATTGAGAGTTTCCTGGACTGTGGCTACCTTGATACTCATTGAAATCCTCGGCAAAGAAAAGGGGAGGTGAAGAACAGGTTGGACGGTCGATAGGAATATCAAGTCTGGTTGCCGGTCTCCGCTTCGAGACCGAAAGTATCAAGAAGTTAGAAGATCACGGAGCGGTTGAACCGTCCCGACGAGTCCGCCACCGGGCCGCCTCGGTTGGATCGTCCAGAGCATCGTAGACGCGAATCAGACGATCGATCGCCTCCTCGGTTCGTTGCTTCGGGGCTTTGGGATCGGACTGGAGCAACTCGATTGCTTTGAGCAGGAATGGTCTGGCCTGAACGAAATCCTTCTGAGCGGCGAGCGCGGCGCCCAGGGTGCTCTGGATCGAACCAAGTTGCCGGCGGCTCACCGTCGCGCCGGGCTTCGAACGACTCTCGAAAACTCGACGGGCAACCGTCTCGGCTTCGGCTGATTTGCCATTTGCCAGCAACAACGCCGCCTGAACCGCCTCGGCATCAACGATTTCGGGGGCTCCCTCCGGCAGTAACTTTCTGAGGGTTACGAGCAGATCATTATTCAAAGTCTCGGCTTCGACCGTCTGGTTCAGGTTTCGGAGAGCCGCGACATGGTTGAAGATCGCTTTACCGAGATCAGGATCATCCTCCTTGCAATTCTGACGCATCCGCGTGACAAGGTTGCGGAGCATCGGTTCGGCCTCGGCGAACTTGCCCTGTTCGAGCAGGGCCACGGCCAGGTTGATCTCGGTCGCGAAACGACTTTTATGGTTGGCGGGCAAGCTTTTTCGCTGACTTTCAAGCGTTTCCTGAAGCTGTTGGGCCGCCTGACCGTATCTGCCGAGGTTGCATCGGACGGCCGCGAGATTGTTTTGAACCGTCAGCGTTTCCGGATGATCGGGACCGAGAATCTCGCGATCGGGTCCGAGGACCTGTTCGAGAACCTCCTCGGCCAGGTCGTCGTGGCCGAGCGTGTGCAGCGACCCGCCGAGCCTGGAGCGCGCCAGCAGGGTCTCGGGATCATCGGCTCCATAGATCCTTGAGCGGATCTCGGTGATTCGTTCCAGGTTCGTGAAGGCTTCGTCGAGGCGGTTCTCGTCGTGCTCGATGATCGCGAGGCTGGTGAGGATCCGGAGAGTCTGCCGGTCCTCCAATCCCAGCGCCTGACTGGCGGTTTCGGCGGTTTTTTCGAGGAGTTTCAGCGAATCGTCGACCTTTCTCTGGAATTTCAGCGTGATTCCCAGAGATTCGGCGGCTTCGAATGTCGCTTGATCGTTCGCTCCGAGGAGCTTCAGACGCCCCTGGTAGGCTCTGGTCGCGTGGGCCTCGGCCTCGGCGTACCGGCCCTGCTGGACCCGAAGATTCGCCAGAGCGAGCTCGGCCGACAGCCGGTCGAGTTCGTCCTCGGCCGGCATCTGCTCACGAATCCGGGCGCTGGCGATCAACTGGGCCTCGGCCTTGGGCAGCAAGCCGAGTGCGCTATATGAGTTCCCAAGGATCTGACGGATCGACGCTTCGATTTTCGGTTGGCGGGCGAATCGCGTGGCGACCTGTCGGGCCGATCGGTCGAGCAAGGTTGAGACCGGAACGTCGCGACGGCTCGCCAGATAAGGGGACGACCAGGCCAGGAGGTCGGACACGAGGAATTCGTTGAGCGCCCGCACCGCATCCCGCTCCGATTGGATCTGGAGATTCGCCTGGATGAGTTCGTCGCGCTGGCGGCGGACTTCGCGCCAGTTGATCAGGATGCCGGTCGAACCGACGACGGTCGAGATCAACAATGCCGCCAGAAGTCCGGCCAGGACCGGTTTCCGCCGGGACCACATGACAATCCGAGCCAGCTTGCCGACGCTCCGGGCGCTGATCGGCCGGCGTTCGAGCCAGCGGTCGAGGTCGTTGGCCAGTTCCTCGGCCGAGTGGTAGCGGTTCTTTGGCTCCTTGTCGAGACACTTCATGCAGATCACTTCAAGATCGCGCGGAATCGTCGGGTCGAGCTTCGAGGGGGGTTCCGGGGCCTTGTAACGGACGGCGTCGAGAACTTCCAGGATCGACGAGCCCCGGTGCGGAGCGTGGCCCGACAACAGGGCATAAAGGACCGCCCCGAGCCCGTAAACGTCGGTGGCGGTGGTGATCATCCCCCGGGTCGCCGTGGTCTGTTCGGGAGCCATGTAGGCCGGAGTTCCCATGACGGCGACGCTTTGCGTCAGGTCGTCAGGGTCGGGATCGATTCGCTTGGAGAGCCCGAAATCGGTGATATGCGGGGCGTCCTTCTCATCCAGGACGATGTTTCCCGGCTTGAGGTCGCGATGGAGAATGCCCCGTTCGTGAGCGTGTTGGACGGCCCGGGCGGCGGCGGCGAGGATCCGACCGATCGCGGGAAAGTTGCCCCGGAGCCTCTGGCTGGCCTTTTGCAGGCTTGGCCCCGAGATCAGCTTCATGCTGAAGTAATGACGTTCCTGATGTTCACCGATTTCGTAGATCGGCACGATTCCGGGGTGATCGAGCGAGGCGACCGCTTCGGCCTCGTGCTGGAAGCGCCGGATTTCCGGCTCGCCGATGGATTCCTCGTGCCGGATCAGCTTGAGCGCGACAAGTCGGTTCAGGCTGATCTGTCGGGCCTGATAAACGATCCCCATCCCCCCCCTGCCGACGATCCCCAGTAGCTCATAATCGCCGAGATAGCGAACTCGCGAGCCGATCAGCGGTTCCGCTCTGGATTCGCCATTGGCGACCGTGGTGCCGTCCCACCGCTCGGGATCTCCGGAACCTTCGGGAAAATCGACATTCCAGGCCTCGGTCGATTCCATCGCCACGCGGGGATCGAGCGGATTTTCCAAAGGCTCGGTCGGTGGCTCGCCAATGGTTTCGGGTCGTTCATCCGGGCGCTGGCCGGGCTGACCGGAGTTCGCGGCGGTGCCTGTTTCCGCGCGTTCGGTGGGGTCGAGAGAATCGTCGGAAGGTTCCGGCATGGCGTCACCTCTGCTGGAAGTCACGTGTTCTGGTCGAATACCAACCGGCTCGCGACATCGTTCCTTTCAGCATATTACCGACAATGATAGCAAGTGTCGTGAGCCATGCCGCAAGAGAAAATGCTTGCGAAAGCGATTTTTTCTGTTCCACTCGAAATCACAAAGAGTCCACAAAGAGTCCTAAGAGTGCCTCTTAACGGCACAGATCGAGATCGAGTAAACACTCTTATATTTTGCAATTTAAATTGTCTTTT
>JAJYCH010000152.1 GCA_021778575.1 Planctomycetota bacterium | reverse complement strand
ACACGATATGGAGCTTCTCGAGTTGGCCCGGTTCGTCCAGGGGTGGGGCAACGGGATGGTCGTGACCACGGTTCTGGCGGTCTTCTGGCGCGAGTTTCCCGACCACCGCGACGGAGCCATCGCCGCTTATGTTCTCGGGCTTTACTTCGGCCGGATTCTCGCTCCGAGCATCAGTGGCTATCTGATCAACCTGCCGTCATGGCGGACGATCTTCTTGTTCAACGTTCCCATCGCCTCGGCTTCCGTGGTCTTGACCGCCCGCCTGCTCCGACCCGATGAACCGCGAGGTGAGGCCCGCGAGCCGTTCGACCTGGAAGGTTATGTGCTGCTTCTGGCCAGTGTTCTGTGCCTGATGCTGGGGCTCTATCGGTTCCAGAAGTGGGGATGGTCCACTTCCAACGAGTTCTGGCTGGTCACCGCGGGCGGTGCCGTCTTGTTTTCCTGGTTCATTGCTCATGAGTTCACCTGTCCCCACGCGCTGCTTGACCTTCGCCTTTTCGGTATCCCTCGATTCGCGATGAGTGTCGTCATCAAGGCCCTGGCCGACCTCAACTTCTTCACCGTGGTCTCGCTCCTGGTGCGCTACATGGCGGTCACTCGCGACTACGAGCGGGTCTTGACCGGCCTGGTTTTGTTGCCCGCCGTGGTGGCGATGGGCACGAGTCTGTCACTGACCGCCTGGCTCGGAACGCGCGCCGACCGGAAGCTCCGGCTGATCCTGGGACTGGTTGGAATGACGGCGGGAACCTGGCTCCTGACCTCGCTCGACCTGGAGACGGACAAGCTCTGGACGGCGACGGCGACCGCGTTCTGGGCCGGCTCGGCGGGGCTCGTCGCGTCGCCGTTGATCTGTATCTCGCAAGAGGACATGAGCCCGGAGCAGGTGGCGTCGTCGTCAGGGATCAAGAACCTGATGCTCGCGCTCCCGGCGTTTGTCGGGGGCAACGTGCTGGCGATCTTCATCGAGCGCCGGGGGGATTCGCACTTCGATGCGATGCGTCAGAGTCTCGTCCCCAACCGACCGCCGCTGGGGGACGTTCAGCTTCGGCTGATCGACTACTTCACGCTCCACGGTCTCGGGGCGACCGATGCGGCGGCGCAGGCAAATCGGTTGATCTCACGATATGCCCATGATTATGCAACGGTCTACGCCTATCAGTCGGCGTTCCAGATTCTCGCGGGGGTGATGCTGGCGGCGATCGGCCTGGCGTTCTGTCTCAGGCCCCTGCCCGCTCACTCGCCCGGTCCTCGACGGGGCTGATCATGTCTACGGTTTGATCCCGAACGGTGAGGTGGATTCGTTGGTCGGTCGCGAGAGCGTCGGCGGGCCGAACAGTTGCGGGCCGTCGGGCGAACTGGCGCGGATCGGCGACGGCAGCGGCTGGAGCGGCGTTGGCCCGGGCCGCGCGAGATTCACGGACGGAGGAAGCCCCGGCAACCCCCCTGGACCCAGAATCCGACTGAAGGGGGAGCCGCCCGACGGAGCGGCTTCGAGTCTCGGCGTTCCGGACTCCAGCGCCGGGACCTGGCGTGAGGCGTCGGGCAAGGAGACGCCGACGGCGAATTCGAGCCGGGCCAAAGCCACCTGATAGAGGTAAACCGAGGCGTTGAACGTCTGCTCGGATTGCGTTTCGGCGGCCTGGGCCTCGATCCGCTCGGCCGGGGTCGCGTCGCCGGTCCGGGCTCGGCTGGCGACGAGTCGGGCATTCTCGGCCGATTGTTCGAAGACCGCTCGTGCCGCGCTGATCCGCTCGCGAGCGTCCTCGACGCCTCGAAAAGCGACGTTGACCTCGTAAGCGATCCCGTCGCAGACCTGCTGGGCCTGCGCCGCCGCTGCTCGGACCCCGGCCTCGGCGGCGTGAAGCTGACCGCGACGCCGGCCTCCACCATAAAATTCATGCGTCAGGAAGATCCCGCCTGCCCCGACATTGGCGTTCTGGACGCCGGTCCCGGTGACGTTGGAGTAGCCGGCCTGGATCGAGACGCTGGGCAAGAAGTCGGCCCGGGCGATGGCGACCCCGCCTTCGGCAATCGAGATCCCCCGGACAACGACCGCGATCTCCAGACGGTGAGTCGTCGCCAGGTTCAACGCCTGTTCGAGCGTGAGGTTGATGTCGGGGGCCTCGCGGCGGTCGCTCACCTGCGTCGGCGCATTGACGAAGATTCCCATCGACTGGTTGAGCCCGGCGATGGCCACTTCTTCCTCGCTTTTCGCGTCGATCCGTCCCTGCCGGACGCCCGCCAGGCTCGCCTCGGCGCGCAGTTCCTCCTGGCGGGTGATCACCCCTCGGCGCAGGAGGTCGCCCGCCTCTTTCGTGAAGGCTTCCGCCCGCTCGACCGCGCGTTCAGACGTCTCGACGGCCGACTTCGCCTCCAGAACCCGGAAATAGGCGCGGGTGACTTCAAAGTCGACCGTCTGGCAGGCTCGATCCGCCTCCAACCGGGCGATCTCGACCTTCAAACCGGCCTGGTCGTGTTTCGCGATCTGCTTGCCGAACTGGAAGATCGTCCATTTCAACTGGGCTTCGGTGACCTGGAAGTCCTGAGTCCCTGGCCCGAATCCCCGGACAGGAAGGACGGGAAACCGGCCCCGGACCCCCACGAAGCCGGCATCCGTCGAGAACGCCTGGAACCCGGCGTTGGCTTGCACGGTCGGACGAAACCCGGAATCGGTGACCTCCAGATTCCCCAGGGCCACGTCGGTCCCCGCGCGCGATTGGGCAAGCACCGGGTTGCTCCGGAGAGCGATCTTGCGAGCATCTTCCAGGGTCAAAAGCCCGGCGCCGGTCGCGGCCACCTCGCGCGGTCTTGCTCCTTCAGGAGTCTCGAACGCTGTCCGCGCGACCGACGGATCGACCGAAGTCCCGATCTCGGTCCTCGTTCCGGTGACACGACCGACAAGGGGCCGTTGATCAACCGCGTCCGGTTGATGAACGCATCCCGACAGCAAACCGAATAACAAAAACACCGGAAGGTGTATCGACCTGCCGGGAACTGGCATTCACTTCTCCCGGTTCGAGTCCACTCTGGCCTATACGCAGACGCGTCTTGTGGCAAAAACTCGCCGGTCCGTCAAGGTCAAACGATGCCCGAAACGATCGGCCGATCGAACCGGGACACAGATAAAAAGTGGTAGAGAAAATGCTCAAAACAATGAATCTAGCGAATTCTTATTCTTTATTTTCAATTTGGTTAGACAATTCAATAGATCGGTCATTACTTTTCTAAAAAAATGCATTTTTTTAAACATTTTTGGAATAGTCGATTATTTCTCCAGAATTCACTCGAATGAATCGAGATCTTGTTGTAAGTTTCAGAGAATTCGTTGCGAGGTAAGAGAACTTCGCCGGTCGTCGATCCGCAGGATGCCTGACCCTCGACCGATCCACAGGACAACGAACGATAATTATTGGTTCAGGATCGATGCCAGGGTGTCGAATGAACCCCGGCAATATTCGCGGACTTGAACCCCAGGGACGCCAACGACGGATAAGCCTGATGACTCGCCTGTCGCCCCGTTTCTTCCTGGCGTACCAGGCGATTTCAGTCTTTATTTTTTTTCGGCTCTGGGTCATCAGGTTCATCAATCAAGAATCGGGTATAAAGTTATTATTAAGGTGTGAATATGAATCTCGTTTTTGAGATTGCCCGGGTCGTCGATCGTTGTCTGGCGATCACGGCTCGTTGTGTGGAAAACGGTAATGATCGTCAGGCGAACGAGCTGATGAAGTCCAGGCTGAGCGAGATCGCCCGAGAGGTTTCGCACTGGCAGTTGAGCGGCGAAATCAAGGCCAGATATATCCTTCGTCCCCTCGAAGAACAACTCGTCGACCGTTTTGGCTCGGTGCTCGGCCAGCGTCTCTGCTGGGACTTTCTCGATGCCTTCTGGCTCCAGAGCTGGATCGATATCCCTCTGGATCACGCCCAACTCGATCGCCATCTTGAGCCCACTTCGGAATGGCATGGGTGGGTTGTGGCCAATCATTTATCCCGGCGCGAATTCGCGGACCGCGACGACTATTCAGGGCTTATTAGCAAGAATTGATCCGATCGGAGGTGGTGCGTGCGTCACGATCGCGAGCCCGCCCTCCCGTCTTGTTGTTCAGCGCGACTCCCGGGCGGCAATTCCCTTGGTTCTCGCCAGTTGTTCGTAGAGAGCCGCGAACCGCTCGATCATCAGATTCACACCGAATTCCGCCTCGACGCGAGTGCGGCCCGCCGCTCCAAGCTGGTTCGCGAGGCCTGGATCATCGATCACCCGCTGGATCGCCCGGGTGAGCGCGGGGGGATCGCGGAGTGGAACGAGCAGGCCGGTCACGCCGTCCTCGACAACTTCGGTGGTTCCGGGAGCAGCCGTCGCCACGACCGGCTTGCGAAACCGCATCGCTTCCAGAACCACGTTCGGCAGCCCTTCGTAAAGGCTGGGAAGAACCAGAAGATCGGCCGCCGCCAGGAGCCTGGGGACGTCGTCGCGATGGCCGAGGAACGAGACCCGCCGGTCCTCGAACAGCCGATAAGCCCGCGCCGTCTCTTCAAGCCGGCTCCGGAGCGGTCCCTCGCCAACGATCAGCGTCCGGACCGCCGGGCGAACGTGCTGGAGCAGGTCGACCGCTGACAGGAGCGTCTCGACCGACTTCTGAGCCGCCAAGCGACCGGCGAACAGGATCAAGGGCGCGCCTTGAGGCAGTCCCAGACTGGTCCGGACCTCGTCGCGATCGACCGTCGGCGGCTCCTCGTCGGCGATCCCCGAAGGGATCATCGTCAGCTTCTCGGACGGGATGCCCGCCTGGCGGTAGAACGCGACGACCGCGTTCGAGTTCCCCACCACCCGGTCGGTCCAGCGGCTCAGGAACCGGTCGATCATCAGTTCCGTGCGGCTTTTCCAGAGGTCGACGGCCATCTCGCTCGTCACCACCACCGGAACCTTGGCCTGATGAGCGGCGACCCGGCCATAAGTATCCGCCGCGTAGATCCAGGTCTGAACCACGTCGAACCGTTTCTCCTTCATGAATCGGGTCAAGCGCCGGAGCGCCATCGGGTCGACCTTGTGCCGCTTGCCGATCAAGGTGACCGGAACCCCTGCCGCGTCGAGTTCGGCCTGAAGCGGGCCGAGCCGGGTCAGCGCCGCGACTTCGACCGAGAACCGGTCGCGAGGCAACCCCTGGGCCAGCAGGACCATCTGCTTCTCGGCCCCCGATCGATCGAGCGTGGGAATCAGTTGCAAGACTTTGAGCACGTTGGGATTTCACCAAGGATTTGTAGGGTAGGGCTTGCCCTGCCGTCGATCGGGAAACCGGCAGGGCAAGCCCTACCCTCCAGGAGATCGCGGATCGGCAGGCACAACTCCGTCTGTTCTTCAAGGTCGAGCCAGGATCACGCCAAGGATCGCCCCGAAGCCGGCAAACAGCAAGATCCAGAGCCAGCGGCCGATCATCTGTGAATGGACGCTTCGCTCTTGATAATCACTACTCGACGCTTGGAAGGCGAGATATTCCGGCGTCGGTTGTCCGGTTGAGGGATTCACGATAGTGAGAGTGGGTGGCTGTGTGGGTGGAGTATTCGATTGCGTGAAGACCCACTGCGAGGCTGTGGCCGACAGATTCGTTGAATAGACCACCAGTCCCAGCCCCGGCAGACTTCCGAAAATAAAGAAGCCCCAACCAAAGACCGCGAAACCAAGCCAACCGCCGCCTCGCCAACCCCGAAGAACCAGACCAACCACACTGCCAAGAAGCATGGCCATCATGAGTGTAAAGGTGATCCCGGCCCAGAGCGAGGTTGCCCGAACCAGCCCAGCCAGTCCGAAGGCAACCACCGCGACGACGCCAAGCACCCCACCGATCGAGATCCGTCCCATGCCAATCCTCCCGACGGGCGTTCCAAGAGCCTCGGCAGATTAACCCATCCGTCGGTTCGAGACCAGACGCCCGAACAACTCCAGATGGTGCCGGGCCACGGCGGCGATCGAGTAATGCTCGATCACCCGAGCCCTCGCCGCCTCGGCCATGAGCAGGGCGGCGGGATCGGCTCGATGGTCGAGGATCGCTCGGGCCAGACTCGCCGGGTCGTCCGGTTTGGCCAGTCGGCCGTGAATTCCATCGGTAATCAACGCGCGATTGCCAGGGATATTCGACGCCACGGCGGGAATTCCCAGGGCCATCGTTTCGAGCAAGGCGATACTCATCCCCTCCTCGCGCGACGGCAGGACGAAGAGGTTAGATTGGCGGAGGATCGTCGAGGGATCGGAACTCGATCCCGCCAGAATCACCGACCCGACCAGTCCCAGCCGCCCGATCTGAGCTTCCAGGGCAGGCCGTTCGGGACCTTCGCCGATCAGGGTCAACCGCGCGTCGGGACGGTCGCGAACGACGATCGGCCAGGCGTCGACCAGCGCGGTGAGCCCCTTTTCGGGTGCGAGCCGTCCGACAAACGCCGCCCGGAGCGAATCTGTCTCAACCACTGGCTTCCAGGCGACTTCGGGCACGGGCACGCCGTTAGGGAGGTCGTGAATTCGCGAGCGGTCGTACCCGGCCTGCTCCAGCTCCCCCCGGACGGCGGGCGAGATCGCCACGAAAGCGTCGGCGGTCCGACACCGATTGCCAATCGAGCGGCCGAATCGTCCCCACTTCTGCCAGGCGAGGTCGCCGGTTGCCCCGGCTCCTTCGGGCCGGAGAACCACCGGAAACCCGCGCCGCCGGCCTTCGCCCACGACCACGTAGGCGTCGTGCTTGAGCATCGAGACATACGCCAGGTCGACCCGGTTCCGGGCAAACCAGCGAGCGAGTTCCCTCATATAGAGGAAGGTCCCGACGACCCGAGCCTTCGAGGTTGCCAGTCGGACCACGCGAAACGAACCCAATGGGTCCGTTTCGATCGCCGGCAAACCTTCAACCCGGCTGGTCAAGACATCGACCTCGGCCCCTTCCGCCGCCAGAGCCGGGGCCAGGTAGCTGAGAACCCGCTCGGCCCCACCAATCAAAGGGGGATAGCGGCGAGTCACGAGGGCGATCTTCATCTTCTTCAAAAAGGACTCAGTTGGGGGAGGACTCAGGACTTGGGACTCGGGACTCGGGTGATTCGTTTCTCGCGATGGTCGCGAGATAACAAAATGTAGGGTGCGGTCGAGCTTCAAGCGAGCCCCACCATGAATGCGTGGTGGGCCTCGCCGAGGCTCGACCACATCCTACCAGAATCCGCCGAAGCCCATCGCATGTACCCAGTCCTGAGTCCTCCGAGCCCGAGCCCGAGTCCTGAGTCCTCCGAGTCCGCAGTCCTCAGTCCTTCGAGCCTGCGGCCGGGAATTCGCCGGTTTCCTGGCAGATCTCGTCGGTGGATTTGGGAGGTGGCGGCAGGATCGCGACGTGGGGGAGGTGGCGATAGTCGTCGTCGTAGTCGAGCCCGTAGCCCACGACGAAGGCGTCGGGGATCTCAAAACCGCAGTAGTCGGGCTCGATTTTCACTTCCTGACGGCCGGTTTTGCGGAGGAGCACGGCGGTCTTGACCGACAAGGCCCCACGGTCGGCCATCCGGTGTACCAGGGTGCCCAGGGTGTGTCCGGTGTCGAGAATGTCGTCGAGGAGCAAGACATCGCGGCCGGCGACGTCGGGGGCAAACGACTCGTTGATGATCAGGGCGCCGGCGGTGGTGGTCGCCCCCTTGTAGCTGCTGGCCTGGAGGAGCGCGACGCGGAGCGGAAGCTGGATCTCACGGATCAGGTCGGCCAGGACGATCAGGCTGCCGGTCAGGATCGCGACGATCGTGAGCGGTCGGCCCTGGTAGTCGGCCTCGATCTGCTTGCCCAGTTCGCGAATTCGCTCGTGGATCTCGGTCTCGGTGATCAGGATCTCCACGGCGCCCGGACCCTTCCGCAATCAAGGTGATCGAATACGGACACATGGCTCGAGCGTCCTTCGACAATTGGCGAAGGGCGTCGAGCCATTCCATCATGACGGGCGAATCGGGCGCTGCCAAGAGGAGAGGCCGGGCACGCCGCTGGAAAATGGGGGGGGAACATGAGCGATCAACCGTGCGTCGTCGGATTGGTTCGCCCGGCTCGACGAAAGGCCCGGGCTCGCAGCAGACCGGCGACGGCCAGGCTCGACCAGAGAGCCAGCGAGACCGGCTCCGGCGTGCTCGTCTGCGGCGCTGCGCCGGGAGCGGCATTGGCGTAAAGCGGCGTGTACGACAGGAGGGTGTCATTCGAGGAGACCGCCAGGCTCGTGTCGGGGGCCTGGAGCGTCAAGGTGGGGGGAACCGTCGAGTTGTAGCTGGGGTCCAGGCTCAGCTTGAAGTTCAGCGTTCCGCCGGGAGTGAGCCCGCCGTTGGCGAACTGGAGCGCCAGACCTTGCGTGGTCTGGTCGGCCGGACTGAGAAAGACCTGGAGGTTCGACTGGTCGAACCCGAACGAGCCGTTGACGATCGATAGCGGGCTGGTCGAAGCGTTGACGGGAGCAACCGAGTTCGCTGGCGTGATCCCGGTCACGATCAGGTCGGTGTTCGCGGTCGAAGTGGGGTTGGTCAACTCATAATAGGCATACCGGGTGGCCCCGGCGGTCCCATTGGGGACGATCTGGTCGACACCGTTGACCACCTTCTCCGACACA
>JAJYCH010000151.1 GCA_021778575.1 Planctomycetota bacterium | reverse complement strand
GATCTTGGCTCGATTCATCGAGGACATGACTTCGATCCTGGAATCATTCGGTTCTGCAGAGAGGGATCGGGTCGTTCGCTGTCACGCAAGGAAGACTTGACACGTAAGTTTGCCGTTGAGAGATCGCCGGGAAAATGGCTCGGCGAGATGACTTGCACCACCCGGTTCGGATTCGATTCGAATTCTCGACCCGGTTGATCGGGGAGAGAGATTTACGCGATTCGCACCCTTGAGGAAGGAGCCCAATGATGCGCAGAATTCGCTTTCCGGAACTGTCTGACACGAGTTCGAGCCCGCCGATCCTGGCTCAGAGATTGGCCAATCGGCTTGCCGTTTCTGAACCCGTTGTCGAGGCGACAATCCCCAAGAAGCTGGGTGGATTGGTCCTGACCCGGCACCTGGGTGAGTCGCTGATGGTCGGGGATGACGTCCTGATTGAAGTTGTTGGACTGAAGTCGGGCACGGCCCGGCTGAAGATCGTGGCCCCTCGGACGATCGCGGTTCATCGTCGCGAAGTATACGACGAGATCCGGACGAACCCGCAATCCGACCGCTTTCTCCGGCCGGAACCGACCGAAGTCGCGCCGGCCCCGCCGACGGATCGACCGTTGAAGGCGAAGGGAGGGCTCGTCCTGACCCGGAACGTTTTTCAGTCGATCATGATTGGCGATGAGGTCGAGCTGACGGTCGTCGAGGTCCGATCGACCACCGTGAAGATCAAGATCGTCGCTCCTCGAACCGTCTCGGTCCATCGTCGCGAAGTTTACGAGGCCATCCAGGGGGATCGCGGTTAAGTGAATTCGTCGCCCGATCATGGGCGAGGCCCTTCGATCCGGACGGCCGAGACGATAAGATGGTCCCGCCCCTTCCTTTGAAGGCATGCCTCGACCGCCTATCGTCCGGAGCGACCAATGCCGCCGACGCCCCGAGGTCCGAAACGGCCCGCTTCGACCAAGCCTGGCATGAAGCCGAGCCAGGAAGCGCCTCAAGTTCCAGATCCGCCACCGGTTCCGGCGCGAACCGGAGCGTCGAGACGGTTGGGCGTGCCGATGCCGGCGGGACCCGAGGTGTTCGCAAACCCGGTCGGTTCCAGCGACCTCGGCGTGGGGGTCGCGATCGCGGCCGACGCGTCCACCGGCGGAACGGTGACTGCCCGGAAGGCGGGCGGGCTTCGCGATATGGGGTTGGGTGTCGATCCCGAGACAGTTGGGGTCAAGGCCGCGTTGCAGCATCTGGCCAAGGCCGTGAACATCGCGTTCCAGACCGACTACGGCGAGAATTACCTCGAAGTTGTCTATCAGGCCGCGATCGTCCGGAATGGCGAGATCCTGATCGTTCACAAAGAATACTTCGGCTTTGGCGACTCCTGGTTCAGCCAGCTCGGGATGCTGTTTCAGTCGATGCAGCTCACGCTGGAAGGCCCGGATGCCGCGTCGCCCGAGGGACAGAAGCGAATCATCGAGAAGGGGCCCTCGACGATCCGTGGGCTGTTCAATCTGATCGGCCGTAAACTCGATCTCGTCACGGAGTTCGAGGATCGGGTGCCCGCATACGTCGAGCAGATGTTCGACCGGCTCGAAGGGTCGGGAATCATCGTCGGCTGGGATCGGGAAGACTGGGAGATCACGACCACCGCCATCGGACTGAATATCCGGATCAGTCCTCGGGCCAAGGATGAAGCGGCGGCGGAAGTCGTGATTTGATCCCGTGACGTCTCAGGAACAGGCCGCTATTCACTTCGCGATTTCTCCGCGTCTGGCTGGCAGGGGCTATGGCATTCCGTAACCCCTATTCACCAGATCTCTTGGGTCAAAGACCGGGGTTACTGCGTCCCGTAACCCCTGCCACCCTTCGTTATCCGTTCGGGAAGTTATTTCCGGATTGTTCTTTACTTGGCTTCCAGGGCCTTGACCCGAGCTGCGGCGGTCTTGGCGGCTTCGGTGTCCGGATAATCCTTGATCAGCTTCTTGTAGCGCGTCAGGGCGATGGTGTTTTTTCCGTCCTTCTCGAAGCTCTGGCCCATCTGGAGGTCGCGCGCGGCCTTGGTCTCGGCGTCGTTCTTCGGTTTGGCGGTTTTGGAATCGGTCGAGGGAGCCTCGGCTGACTTTGCCGGTTCCGCCCCTTTGGTCTTGGTGGCGGGCATGCTTCGAGGCGTCTTCTCCTTGGTCTCGTCGAAGAGTCCATCGAATGAACCGTCATCTTTACCCTTGGCGGCGGGCTTGGCTTCGCCTTTCCCCTTGGCGGGGGCGGAAGCCGCGGCAAGATCGGCGATCTTGGCGTACTTGGCGGGATTGTCGTTGAACTCGTCACGACAGCCGGTGCAGCAGATCGGGTACGACTTGCCCTGGTACGAGACACTCATCCCGGCCGCGCCGCCGGTCATGATGCACTTGGGAAGGTCGGCCCCGCCGCTTCCGGCGGCGAAGGACTCTCCTTCTTTCGTCAGGCCAATCGTCACCACGCTCTTGTACTGCGGGGCACCCGGCTCCTGGCGATCGAGCTGGAACGTATAGCGGATCTTGTTGCTGTTGGGACGGATGACGATCCGTTCCTTACCTTCGGGCGTCGCGTCAACTCGGTCGAAGGTCAGCGTCTTGCCGTCGTTCGAAAACGAACCCAGGTAAGGAACCGACTTACCTTGCGGGTCGGTTCCGGTGAGCTGATATTTCTGGGCGGACGCGTCATAACCGATCGCGGCTTTTGTCAGGGTCTTTCCGCCTTCGAACGTCACGCTCAGGCCGACCGGTTTGCCTTTCTCGAACTTCCAGGCCCACCCGTGCGATTCCGCCCACCCCTTTCGAGGGTTGGATGCCGGCACCGCCGAGCCTTTCCAGCCGCCAATCATGTGCTCGAATGGTCGAAAAGGCGCGGGAACCTCGTCCGCCGGACCGGCGATCGCCGCCAGGCCCAGTGTCGACAGGATCAGAAAAGTCGCGATCACTCGTCGCATCGAAGTCTCTCCCTCGAACCCGGCCACCATTCTTGACTGAGTGTTTAACCTCCCATCATCATACGGGTATCGCCCAACCGAGGCAAAGGGAAAGGAACCGATCTGCGGGCCGGCGTTGCGGGGCTCCGAGCGTCGGACCATTTACGTAGCGTTCTCAGGAGGTTTCGATTCGTCTTCGACGTCGAAGCCGGTTTTCTCGGTCGCGTCGGGATCGGCCGAATCCGGGTCGGCCATGCCGAGTTCTCGAAGTCGTCGATAGAGAAACGGGCGGTTGACGCCGAGGAGCTTGGCGGCTTTCGTCTTGTTATCGCCCGAGCGTTCCAGCGCTTTCTCGATCAACCGACGTTCAAATTCGGTGAGCCTGTCCTTCAGGTTCATGGTGTCGGTTGCTGAAGCTGGCGGCAGATAGGCCGCGCCTCGGGCTCCCTGGATCGTGGCGGGTATATCCGCGAGTTGGATCAACGGTTGGTCGCCGTGACCGTGGGCCTGGTCGATGATCACTCGGGCGAGTTCGCGGAGATTACCCGGCCAGTCATAGGCCGAGAGCGCTTTCAGGGCCTCGGCTGTGTAGCCATCGCGAGGTCGGTCGCTCCGGAGATTGGCGCGCTCCAGGAGGTGTTGAGCCAGCAGCGGTAGTTCGTCAAGCCGTTCGCGGAGGGGACGAAGCCGGATGACCAGTGTGGTCAGAGCGTAATAAAGATCGGGGCGTAAGCGCTCGGCATGAAGGGCGACGTCGGGATCACCGGTCGTCGTGGCGATCAGCCGGAAGTGGGAACCCAGCGCGTCGACGAGCCGAGCTTGCAGATCACGCGGAAGGTCGAGAATCTCGTTGAGGATCAGCGTCGCGCCGACCGGTCCTCGGATGGGTCGATCGGGAGTGCTGGCCCAGGCACCGAACAGTTCTCGCTCCAGGGTCTCGGGTGGGAGAGCCTGGCAATCGAACGACAAGATCGGTAACTGCGCTCGGGGGCCGCGTTGATGGATTGTCCGCGCGACCAGCTTTTTTCCGGTTCCGACCTCGCCGACGATCAGAACCGGCACGGAGCTCGACGAAGCGGCGGCGACCTGGTCGAGGAGTCGACGATGTTCGGCCCCTCGGCCGATCAAGGAGTCGTGACCATGCAGGTTGTTGAGCCGCTCGCGAAGTTCGAGGAGTTCCACGCGGAGCTTCGTGGCAGCCGATTCTTCGGCGATTGGATCGGAGTTGGCTGATCGAACAATCCCCAGAATGCCGAGGAGTTCACCGCTGCAATTAGGGAACGGGAGGAATTCGAGGAGTCGCCAGGTTGGCTCCGAATCGACCGGCAGGATCAGGGTTCGAACGCTGGCCGGCTGGCCGGCGAGCGCTTCGGCGGGGGGACAGAAACTCGCTCCGATGGCATTGAGGTCGCCCGTGCGGAGCGGACCTTGTGGTCGGCACTCGTGGCCGATCACCTTTTCCGTTGAATAGCCAGTCAGTTGTTCCCAGGCACGATTCACCAACAGGAAACGGCGGTCCGGACCCAGCAAGAATACCGGGTCGCGGACTTGCTGGAAGAAGGCGTCGAGCTTGATCCCTGGAAGTCGAGAAGCGGCCATGAGACTGCCTGGAGACCGGAACCCGCGTGGCGCCCCTTCGTGAGCCGGCGATCACGTCGTCCGGCACGCGGATCGCCAGTTCACGCCTCGTTGAAGCTGAAGCAACTCCAGGACCAGACGACCTGACCAAGAATTGGCGAGGCGGATGCCTCGTCGAATTCGAGAGGAATCAGCGGATTCTCCCGAGTCGGCTGGTTGGGTCGGAAGATCATGTGACGCCCGGTGATTTCGAGCCAGCGAATCATGGGAACTCCGTCGAGCGTCGCCGCGACCATTTTCCCCTGTAATTTCTGGGGGTCGGTGATGGAACGATCGACGGCGACAACCGAGCCGGTCGGAAGGATCGGGAACATCGAGTCGTCATGAAGCCGGACGGCGACGGTTTCCGACGGATGGGGCAGCCAGTCGCGATAGGCGAGGATGTGGCCGAGCACCGAGGAACTTTCGATAGGCCGGTGATCGAGAACGTCGAGCGCGATCAGCGAGACCGCGACAAAGTCCGACTTCGAGTCGCTCGGTAAATTCTCGGGGGAGACGACAAGAACCTCGCTCGGCTGCTGTTCCAGCTTCTCCAGGCCCCGACGGATCAACTGGATCGGGCTGAGGTCCGAGAGGACCGACACGTCAGCCTCGCGACGGTAGCGATCTCCTTCACCGGAGAGCAGCCAGAATGGGTTGGCTCCGGTTTGATCGATGAAGGAGAGCAGAACCTCGGCGGGTACGGTTACACCCGTTTCGTAGTTATACCAGGTTCGGGCTGGTAGACCGAGTTTCCGGGCCAGCTCGGGTCCGCCGTGCTCGCCAAAGAGTTCCTGGCGGACCTCGCGAAGTCGTCGAGAGATCGACGCCTTGACATTCACTCGTACTTTGGAAGTTTTTTTACGGGCCACGACACGCCATCCCTAAATAACGGGTTTCCCGAAGCTTCCCGATCTCGTGAAATCGTGCTTAAAAGGAACAAGGGAAACGGGAAGTGATAGGATAGTTCCGTATGTTTGTCAAGCATTCCTGAACAACTTGACCGATTTTACCGATCGATATCGGCTCATTGGTCTGAATTATCCGCGATTGATGGGATCGTCGAAAGAGCAGAGTGAAAATCGCCGGTGAATGTCGCATGAAAACGACATGAGGTCGATGAAGACCGCACGATCGCCGTAAAAACCGGCGAATCATGCCATTTGTGGCGAGATTTGGCCTCCGCCAGGTTGATTCGGATCAACCTCAGAAGATCCCCAGCTCGTCGCGAGCCGCGTCGGTCATCCGGTCGGGCGACCAGGGCGGCGACATGACCAGTTTCACGTTCGCTTTGCTCACGCCCTCCAGCTTTTCCAGGGCCGTCACGGTATTCTTGAGGATTTCCGGACCGGCCGGACACGCCGGGGTCGTCAAGGTCATCTCGATATCGACCTCGTCTTCTCGGGTCTGGATCGTATAGACCAGGCCGAGGTCAACGACATTGACGTTCAGCTCGGGGTCCATCACGGTCTTCAAGGCGTCGACGATCGCGTCCTGATCGGGCATCGCTCGGTTCCTGTCGAAGGAAATATCAGTCATCAGTGAAGATGGTCATGCGCCGGGGACGACTGCCGTCCTGCCGCGTCCCGAAGGAATTCGCTGGTCTCGACGGTGTTCACGGGCTTGGCGCGAGATAAACGGCATTGTCGCGAACCTCGACCGCCAGGGTCGAGACCGGTTCAAATGCGGGGAAGCAGAGCGCCTTACCGGTTCTGACGTCGAACCGGGCTCCGTGGCGAGGGCAACGGATCTCGACCCCTTCGAGTTCCCCCTCGGCCAGGGGACCGCCGTCGTGGGTGCAAACGTCATCAATTGCGTAATAGGTCCCGGCGACATTGAACAGCGCGACGGCCCGGCCGTCGAGATCGATCAATTTCTTGCCGCCCGGAGCAATTTCTCCGGCCTCGGCCACTTTCACGAAGTCCGACATGGTGAAGAAACTCGAAGAAGAGGAACCCGATAAGAATGTCAAAAAACCGGCGAGATCAAGAAAATCTCTCAAGCTGATCCGTTCAGGAACTGACCTGGCTCTCGCGCGAAGGATCACTCACCGGGAACCTGGGAGTTTCCGGGAGGGCGAGGGTTTGACGCCTTGACCACTTCTTTCTTGAGCCGGCTGAGAACGCCGCCAAGGCCGCGAACGCGCTGCATTCCCAGAATTTCGGCCAGACCAATCCGGTCGATCAGGTCGTTCTTGACCCCAAGAACGTCCTCGACGGTTGCTCCGTTGAGCCCTTCGACCAGGATTGCCACGAAGCCGCGGACGGTGGGGGCCTCGATGGGAACGTCGGCGTGGATCTCGACCCGATCCGCTTCGGTCTCGACGAAGAGGAAGACGGGCGACTGGCATTCTTCGACGCGGTGTTCCGCGTCCTTCAACCGTTCCAGCCGTTCCGGAAGTGGGGGCAAGCTCCGCGCGAATTCGATCAGTAGCTCGATACGTTCCTGGCGGTCAGCCTCGCTCAGTTCGGAAACGATCGCTTCGAGGGCAGCTACCAAGAGCTTGATCCTTTGCGTGAGGAACCGCTGAATCAGCGAGAAAAAACCCGCTTGCGGAGTGCCGAGATCTGATTCTTCGAAGTCTTGGTCGTCGAACGGCGGCCCGGGTCCCAGGATCACCACGATGTTCGACGACGGATTGATGGCAACAAATCTATCTCGTTCGACTCCTGACGTCGAATGATTTTCCGACGATCCGGCGCGAATTCGCCCCGGAGCGTCGGACCTGTCTTCAGGCTCCTCGGGCGATCGGGGCACGGACCAGGTTTCCCCACTCGCACCAGGACCCGTCGTAGTTGCGGACCTTGGGATAGCCGAGGAGATAAGTCAGGACAAACCAGGTCAGGCTCGACCGTTCGCCGATCCGGCAGTAGGCCACGACTTCCTGGTCGGGCTTCAAGCCGACTTCCCCTTCGTAGATCGACTTGAGTTCGTCGGCGGTCTTGAACGTTCCGTCATCGTTCATTGCGCGTCCCCAGGGAACACTGACGGCGCCCGGGATATGTCCGCCTCGAAGCGATCCCTCGTTGGGATAGTCTTCCATGTGGGTTCGCTCGCCGGTGAATTCCTTCGGGCTCCGGACGTCGAGCAGCGGCTTGCCGGCTTGCGAGTGTGTCAGGACCTCGTCACGGAACGCGCGAATCGTCGCTTCGGCGCGAGTTCCCACGGTGTACTTGGTCGGGGCGTGGTGGGGAACCTCGGTGGTGGTGGCTCGCTTTTGATCGAGCCAGAGTTTCCGACCGCCGTTGAGGATCCGGCAATCCTGGTGGCCGAACAGCTTGAACGCCCAGAGAGCGTAGCAGGCCCACCAGTTCGACTTGTCGCCGTAGAAGACGACCGTCGTCTCGGGCGTGATGCCGGCTTTCGAGCAGATCGCGGCGAACTTATCGGCGTCGATGTAGTCGCGGATCAACTGATCCTGGAGATCGCCTTGCCAGTCGATCTTGACCGAGCCGGGGATGTGGCCCATGTCGTAAAGCAAGACGTCCTCGTCGCTCTCGACGATCCGGACTTTCGGGTCATTGAGGTGTTCTTCAACCCAGTCGGCCGAGACGAGGACCTCTGGATGGGCGTAAACTTCGGACATCGAACGAACTCCGGGGACTGAGCAGTTGAGAGTGATTTCTTGAGTCGGCCGGACCCGGACGATCCGTGGTCGGACTCGATCGGGTTCAAAGCTCGAGCTTGGCCGCGACGGCTTGACGAAGCGTTTCGCGGACCGGTTCGAGTGCGATCCGGTCGTAGACATTGGCGAAGAATCCTTCGACGATCAGGCGGATGGCGGTCTCTTTACGGACCCCTCGGGCCTGGGCGTAGAAGATCATATCCTCATCGACGCGGCCGGCGGTCGCCCCGTGGGTGCAGCGGACGTCATTGGCCTCGATCTCGAGACCGGGGATCGAGTCGGCCCGCGCGTGGTCGGACAGGATCAGGTTGTCGTCTTTCTGGTAGGCGTCGGTCTTCTGGGCATCCTTCTCGACCCGGATCATCCCCTTCCAGACGATCCGCGAATGATCCTTCAGACCGGCCTTGTAGAGCAGGTCGCTCCGGGTGTTGGGAGCGGCG
>JAJYCH010000150.1 GCA_021778575.1 Planctomycetota bacterium | reverse complement strand
TGAGGTCGAAATCATCAGCACCCGGCTCGTGCCCGCCGTCTTCCGGCTCGATCTCTGGTCCGTCGATTGCTGGCGAGAGCAGTCGGAGAACCGCCGGAAACGCCGCGAACAGGTCCGAGAAATCGCTCGCCGGATCGAAGCGATCCCGGTGGAGATCCCGCTCATCCTGGGTGGCGACTTCAACGCCCCTCAAGGAGACGCTGTCTTTCGCTTGCTTGAACCACGGCTCCACGAAACCTTTCGCGAGAGAGGTTACGGATGGGGCAACACGATCCTCAATAGCCTTCCGGTTCTCCGAATTGACCAGGTCTGGACGACCCGGACCATCCGGGCCTCACGGGTCGTCGCTCGTCAGACTCGCCATTCCGACCACAGAATGGTGGTTGCCGACTTGATCGTTGCCTGCTCCTCTTCTTCCCAGAAATGAGATCAACCATGCTTCGGAAGACTGTCTGGTTCGGTCCGATCATGCTGGCGGTCGCCCTGGCCCCGGCGCCTCAGAACCCGCCACCAGTGGCCCAGATCCCTGTTCCCGTCGCTAACTCGCCCAGTCCGGCCGATCTTCGGATCGAGGCGGGTGTGAAGGCTTATAACCTGGCCTGGCTCTACTATTCCGAGAACCGGATCGCCGCCGACCTCGTTTACCGCTGGTCGCGCCGGTTGCACGAAGCCGAGCGCGAGGCCGCCACCGACAAGGCCGGGCTCGTCTCGGCTAGCGAGGGACACCTGGAGCGGATCAAGAAGCTGGAGGTCAAAATCCGCAAGATCCGCCGGATTGGATTCGGCGATTCGCTCGACGTTCTCGAAGCCGACTACTATCGCAAGGAGGCCGACTTCTGGGTCGACCAGGCGAAATCCTCGAAATGATCTTTTTCGGTCATCAGGTCGAGACGGCCTCGCTGATCTCCGCGAAGAACTTTTCCGGGTCGAGTTGACAGCCGACGGTGGTGACCTACGTTCCAGGATAGAGAGCCTTCCGGAGGCTTTGGCTGAGCCAAAGTCCCCGATTGGCCCCCTTTTTCCGGGACCGACCATGGACGAGAATGGCGCCACCCAACTTTGTCCGGCCCTCATGCCATCCCTTCAGGGAGTCGCCCCGTCGTCGGATTCTGCCCACCCGCTTTATCTGGTCGTCCTCGGTGGCGGGATACCCGGCGCGATGATCCGGCTGATCGACGGCGCGAACCGGCTCGGTCGGGCGTCGGACAACACGATCCAGCTTCCCGATTCGAGCGTCTCGCGCTATCACGCCGTCCTGGGGACGGACGACGAAGGTCTGATCCGGCTGACCGACCTGGGAAGCACCAACGGCACGTTCCTGAACGGGCGGAGGCTGCCGGAGAATACCCCGGCCCGCGTCGATGATGGCGACCGACTCCAGTTCGGCGCGGGGATGGTCGTCAAGTTCATCCGCCCCGACCCGTGCGAGGAGCAGTTTCAGCGTGAGATGTTCGAGCGAACCGTCCGTGACTCGCTGACCGGCCTTTATAACCGGCCGTACTTTCTCGCGCAGTTTGCCCCGCTGGCCGATCAAGGGGCGCTCCGAGGGTTGGGGACGGCCGTGCTGATGCTCGATATCGACCATTTCAAGCGGATCAACGACGCTCATGGTCACGAGGTCGGCGACGCGGTCCTTCGCGAGGTGGCCGGAGTCCTCCGCCAGGCGACCCGGGCCGACGATCTCGTGGCTCGTTACGGCGGCGAGGAATTCGTGGTGGCCTTGCCCGTCGCCGCTCCTGATCAGGCCACCGAACGCGCCGAGCGGGTCCGCTCGACCCTGGCGGCCCGGCGGATCATGGTCGCGGGCATCGGCCTGAAGGTCACCGCGAGCCTGGGCCTGGCATTCACCCCGCCCGGTCGGTCAAGGTCGGTCGCCAGCCTGATCGCTTCGGCCGACAAGGGACTCTATCAGGCCAAGAAATCGGGCCGAGACCGGACCGTCTTCAGCCACGAGATCGTCAGCCGGCCGTTCGAGACGGCCACGACGATGGACGGCGGATAATTCGGTCGCCGGGGAACCTCGGGGACGTTATGATCGGAAATCAGGCCCGATGACCGCTACCGTCCCGATCCGAAGGTGTTTCCGTGTCGCAAATCTCGACCAGAATTGTTCCTCCGCTGACCCTCGGCGTCTGCTCGTGGAGCTTGCAGGTCACCAGCGTCGATGAGCTGAAGCGACTGCTCGGCACCCTGGGCGTGACCGCGACGCAGATCGCCTGCGGCGACCCCCACCACGCAAGCTGGTCGGAAGGAGACGCCATGCCCGAGGCCGCCCTGGCGTCGGGTTTGACCCTCACCGGCGCGATGCTCGGGTTCCCCGGCGAAGATTACACCACGCCGCAGACCATCCAGGCCACCGGCGGATTCGGCGACCCCGCCACCCGCCCCGAACGGCTCGAACGGTTGGCCTGGGGGCTCGACCGGACCCTGGCCCTGGGATTGACCGACCTGACGCTCCACGCCGGATTCTTGCCCGAATCGGGCGAGCCCGGTCGCAAGTCGATGCTCGACACCCTGGCGAAGGCCGGTCAGATGGCCGCCGACAAAGGGGTGACGCTCGCCTTCGAGACCGGCCAGGAATCCGCGCTCTTGCTCCGACTCACGCTCGACGAACTGAAGTCGCCCAGCATCAAGGTCAACTTCGACCCGGCCAACATGCTGCTCTACGACATGGGCGACCCGATCCACGCGATCGAGATCCTCGGCCCCGACATCCGAAGCGTCCACGTCAAGGACGCCAGACGCCCGACCATCCCCGGCCAGTGGGGCGAGGAAGTCCCGCTCGGCCTCGGCGAGGTTGACATTCATCGCTTCGTCCGGACCTTGAAGGGCGTCGGCTATACCGGTCCACTCGTCATCGAGCGTGAGGTCGGCGACCAGGCCGGGCGGCTCATCGACGTCAAGCACGGTCTCGAATTCCTCCGAAAATGCCTCGAAGAACCGGTCGAATCCGACGACGCCGTGCCCCGCGTTCATAACTCGGAACAGCCTCGGGTCTGAACGCACGTTGCGGGGAACGTCCGAACATGCTATTTTCTTGAACCGTAGTCGCCAGACGATGAGCTCAACCCCGGACGGGCTTCGCGACGATAAGCAGATGAAGCTTCAACGGGTCGCGATCGCGTTGAGTCATCATTTGAAAGGGGCGTCGGAGCATGGCGGGCACGGACACGGCGATTGTCAGACTTTCCGACCTGGCCGATGGTCAGGAGGGGGAATTCTTCGCCGCGCTGGTCAAGCGAGACGCCTCGACCGACAAGAACGGCAACGCCTATTACAAGTGCCAGTTTCGCGATAAGTGGTCGTCGCGGTCGGCGATGATCTGGTCGTCCGACCCCCTGCTCTCGGCCGCCGCGAACTGGCCGCTCTACGCGGGGTTCCGGCTCAGGGCCAAGGTCGAGACCTCGAAATTTGGCCCGCAGATCAAGATTTTCGAGTGTCGCGAAGTCACCCCGGATGACTCGGCCGACGGTTACGACTTTCTCGACCTCGTCGAAAGTTCGAAGTATCCGGCCGGGTCGTGTTACGCCCGGATCATGAGCTTCGTGGACAAACACATCCGCAAGGCCCCGCTGGCGCGACTGGTTCGCGAAATCCTCGAAGAGAATGCGGAACTGTTCCAGAAGATGCCCGCCGCGCAGAGCTTGCACCACGGTTTCAGTGGCGGCCTGGTCGAGCATATCTGGAGCGTCACGCGCGTTGCGATCGGCCTGGTCAACCATTATGCCGAATATTACGACACGTTGAATCCGCCGATCGACCGCGACGTGGTCGTCGCCGCCGCGATCCTGCACGACATCGGTAAGCTCCGCGAGCTGTCGTATCACCCGGTCGAGGCGAAGTACACCAAACACGGGACCTTGATCGGCCATATCGTGCTCGGTCGGGACATGATCCGCGACAAGGCCCGAGCCATTGGCGACTTCCCGGAGGAGACGCTGCTGCTCCTCGAACACGCGATCCTGGCGCATCACGGCCGGATGGAATACGGCGCCCCCAAGGAACCGAGCACCATCGAGGCGCTGATTGTCAACTTCGCCGACGAGATCGACGCCAAGATCAACGCCGTGGCCGCCGAGCGGATCAAGTCGACGACCGATGGGGAATTCACCGGCAAGATCTTCGCCGTCGGTAACCGGACCTTCTACAAGGGGATTCCGGTCGAGGCCCCTTCCGACGATGACGCCGAGACGATCGGCTGAGCCCTCGACGACCCGAGGCAAGTCTCCTACAATCGAGGAAGTTCCGGCACTGTCCTGATCGATCAAAACCAGGTTCAGGCCGGTTGGGCTCGACTTCCGAACCGATCCGAGAGACGCCGACCAATGACCTCGATCCGTCGCCAGGGCTGGACCGCGCTGGCCTTGCTCGCACTTCTGGGCTGCGAAGCACCCGCCCCACCGGCCACCACGCCGCCTCCCGCCGCGCCCGGACCCGCCGCGCCCGGACCCGCCGAGCCGAAAAAGGAAGCCGACGCCGCCAAACTCTCTGATACCGAGATCGCCGAGATCAAGAAACTGCCCGAAGCCGAACAGGCCTCCGCGCTGGCCCAGATAAGCTGCCCGGTCAGCGGTGCGCTGCTTGGCAAGATGGGCACTCCCATCAAGCAGAAGATTGGCGATAAGACCTTTTACATCTGCTGCGATGGATGCGAGGACGAGATCAAGACCAACCCCAAGGGTGTTCTCGCCAAGCTCAACAAGTAAGAGTGGCCTCCATTGCCCGGAGCCGACGCGAGTTCTCGATCGAATGGCCTGAACCCGCTTCAACCCGGAGTTCCGGCCATTTCCTTTCATCAAGCCGACCGACTGGCGTCGCGACGAAAGTCGCGACGCCAGCACGATCGATTCCATGAGACAGACATCTCGGCCCCAACGGACCGTTCAGGCCAGGGTTTCCTGGACGGCCGGCTTGTGGCTGGCGGTACCGTTGAACAGGCCCTGGTCGAGGGCCGACTCGCCGTGCTGACTGAGGTCGAGCCCTTCCTGCTCCTCGTCGGCGGGAACGCGAAGGGGGATGATCATGTCGGTGATCTTCAACAGCAAGAGCGAGCCGAAGAAAGCGAATGCCGAGACGATCACCAGGGCGATCAGGTGGGAGAAGATCAACGGCATCTGTCCCTCGGCCGGAGCCTTGAAGCCATAGTCGAGCAGTCCCTTATCGGCGAAGACCGCCGTGGCGACCATGCCGACCATCCCGCCGACCCCGTGGCAGGGGAAGACGTCGAGGGTGTCGTCGAGGGTTGACTTGGTCCGGAGGTGGACAGCCAGGTTGCTGACGACGCTGGCCACGAGGCCGATGACGATACTTTCGCGAACGGTCACGTAGCCGGCGGCCGGAGTGATCGCCACCAGCCCGACGACCGCGCCGATACAGGCACCGAGAGCCGTCGGTTTGTTGCCTCGGAGCCAGTCGAAGAACATCCAGCCGAGCATCGCCGCCGCCGACGCGGTGTTGGTGGTGGCGAAGGCGAGGGTTGCCGTGCCGTTCGCGGCCAGGGCCGAGCCGGCGTTGAAACCGAACCAGCCGAACCAGAGCAGTCCGGTTCCCAGGAGAACGAACGGGATGTTCGCCGGGGAGTGATTCAAGTTGTCGAGATGGATCTTACGTCGGCCCAGGAACAAGGCGCCGGCGAGAGCCGCCCAGCCCGCCGACATGTGCACGACCGTTCCACCCGCGAAGTCCAGGACGCCCATCACCCGGAGGAATCCCTTGGGGTGCCAGGTCCAGTGAGCGAGCGGCGAGTAGATAAACACGCTGAACAGCACGATGAAGAGCATATAGGAAGAGAACCGGACCCGCTCGGCGAACGATCCGGTGATCAAGGCCGGGGTGATGATCGCGAACTTGAGCTGGAACAGGGCGAAGATAATCAACGGGATCGTCGGTGCCAGATCGGGGTGCGTCTTGTCACTCACACCATCGAACATGAAAAACGTCAGCGGGTTGCCGATGAAGCCACTGATGCTGTCACCGAAGGCCAGGCTGTAGCCGACGATGATCCAGACCATCGTGATCAGCCCCAGCGCGACCATGCTCTGAAGCATCGTCGAGACCACGTTCTTGAACCCAACCATGCCCCCGTAGAAGAACGACAGGCCCGGGGTCATCAACAAGACAAAGGCCGAGGCGGTGATCATCCACGCGACATCACCACTATTGATTGGGCCGCCGCTGGGAATCTCCGCCGACTTCAGCTTCGGAAGCATGGCCAGGATGGCGACCAGCGTGAGCAGAATGAAGGGGATGGGACTCGAACGTTTCATGGTTTTCGATCACCTGGGGTGAGAGGCGGGCCTTCTGGCGGTCCACGTCATTGCGGACCGACCACGAACTGGCCCGGACGTCCCGATCCCGGGAGAGGAGAGCGGGAGGAAGTAACCGAGACAGAATCCCGGGTTACTCACGTCCGAGGCGGAGGGGTGAAAATGCGCAAGCAATCAGACAGAGATTCGGAGAAATTCGAGGCGTGAGTATCGACTTCGTCGCGAGTGATCTCGGTTCGACAGTCAAGAACGCGGAAGGATCGTCGTGTCGCCTTCCCAAGATTTCGATCGTCGAAAAGATTCTCTCAAAAAAAATCGAATGGACCTCTCGATTTCACGTTCTGGAATTCGAAGATAATATCCCGTTATTTTCCTGGAATGCAAGACTTCACAGTCGGCCCGGCAAGGATCTCGCCCATTTCCGAACAAGTCTAGAAAAAATATTAGACGCAACGCTATTCCCTAAATCCTCTGGACCTTCCGGCCAGACTCTCGCAATTTTTCCTTGCATCCAGAACCTTCAAAAAACCTCAGATAATCGGCCCAACCAGACGATCTTGTGATCCGTATGATGTCCGCCCTAAATAGGACAGCCCCCAGTGAATTTTCTTTGATCGATTTGTCGGCCCTCTCCAGGATCAACGAGATGGCCGGACGATATCAGGAGTCGGCCGGAATGCCTCATTCGCCCTTGAAATGGATGTCGACGATCGTGCTCGCCGGAGTTCTCATGGTCTCGCTTTGCGAAACTCTCACGGCTCAAACCACGGGAGTCGGAACTCCCGGAAAAGTCCCTCAAAGCGATCTTCCAGGGAATCCCGCCGTCTCCTCCCGACCCGCGAACAAACCGAATCCGGTGGACCCGGGAGCCACACCGTCGGACGCGCCTCGCGACATCCCGGCCGTGATCCAGACCCAGGTTCCAGTCGGCGACACCCCGGCTGGTCCAGCGTCCAACGCCAGCTTGGCGACCGACACCGACCTCAGCCTGCCCAAAGCCGAGCGCGAGGGCGGCGGAGGCGAGCCGACCGACTCGGCGATCGCGGCCGAGGGTCCCGCCGATGAGGACAAGACCAAACTCCTCATGAAGTTCCTCGGGGCCAAGGAAGACTCGTCGATCAAAATTTATGGCTGGATTGAAAACAGCTATACGGGAAATGCCAACGGGCGACCGCAAAACGGCCTGAACTTCGGCGTTAATCCCAACAATCTAGCCAATCAGTGGATGGGTAACCAATATTACCTGATCCTCGAAAAGCTCCTCAAACAAGATGATACGATCAATTTCGGCTTTCGAGTCGACAGTCTGTTTGGCAACGATGCCCAGTTCAATCACGCCCACGGCATCTTCGACCAGTCGTTCAAGCTCAATTCCTTCGCCCAGTATGACCCGGCACAGTATTATGTCGAAGCTCACCTTCCCTGGTTTACCAAGGGTGGGATCGACATCAAGGGAGGCCGATTTTATTCGCCGACCGGTTATGAGGTTGTCCCCGCGACGGGTCGTCCGCTGCTTTCCGTGCCCTACATGTTCAACTACGGCCAGCCGTTCACCAATTCCGGGATGCTGACCACCCTGCATCTCACCGACAAGATCAACATCTATAATGGAGCCGTGAACGGCTGGGATCGCCAGTTCGACGCGAAGTACACCTGGAATTATCTCGGCGGTTTCAGCGCGACTTCCAAGAGCGGTGACACTTCGCTGGCGACAACCTTCATCTTTGGCCCGAACCAATTTCCCACCTTCCTGCCGGGCAACACGACTCCGATTTACCCCACCGGCTCCATCCCCCCACCGGCCCAGTTCGCGGGAAAGTCCAATCCCGGCTACAACAGCAATGATCGAGGACTTTTCACCACGGTGCTCACCCACAAGTGGAACGACAGGTTGACCCAGGTGCTGGAAACCGATCAGGGCTGGGAAACCAATGTTCCCTTCGCGCTGGGCAACACCGGCGGTTTCAACCGCCACAATGCCCAGTGGTATAGCTTTGGAAACTGGTTTCTCTACAAGTTCAACGACAAGATGACCGGTGTCTGGCGGTCGGAAATCTTCCGCGACAACAATGGAGTCCGGACCGGAACCGCGGGCGACTACAACGAGTTTACCCTCGGTGGAATCTACAAGCCGAAGCCATATCTCTGGATTCGACCGGAAATCCGCTACGATTTCACGAACGGCATGAAGGTCTACAACGACAACACCCGGAGCAGCCAGTTGACGCTGGCCTTCGACATCATCTTGCTGTTCTGAGCCGGCTACCGCTGCTTACCGCCGCCGGAGATCCGGAAGCGGAAGGCGCGAGTTGTGTTGATTCCTGACTGCCAGGCTCTGGCGGCAGTCAGAATC